>NZ_VHTC01000004.1:0-186826 GCF_013048685.1 Vibrio sp. A8-1 | reverse complement strand
CACCTTAGCTTTAAACTCAGGAGAGTGGTTTCTACGTTTTCTAGTCATAATCTGTCCCTGTATTGTTGGGTACTATCAAAACAGATCGACCACTTAAAGTCATGTCCGAAAATTGGGGGCCACTTCTGTGCGCAGCGAGCTAATCAATCGGCTTCTGAATTGAGCCTTCAGCAGCAAGAAGTCACCATGGTCGCAACAGCGGTGACCGAAATGGCATCGGCGACACAAGAAATTGCCTCTCACGCTGAGCAAACCGCTCAAGCGGCACAGAATTCAGCCACCAGCACCAATAATGGCCGTACTTTAGTGCTTAATACCAAGTCGTCGATTCATCATCTTGCTAAAGAGGTGACGCAAGCCAGCTCGGTTATTTCAGCCCTTAATCAACACGCACAAGAAATCTCCACAGTGTTAGCGACCATTCAAGGTATTGCTGAACAAACGAACCTCTTGGCGTTAAATGCCGCCATTGAAGCGGCGCGAGCAGGTGATCAAGGGCGGGGTTTTGCGGTGGTAGCCGATGAAGTTCGAGTATTATCACAGCGCACTCATACCTCAACCGAAGAGATAAAATCGACCATTGATACGCTGCAAGAGACGACCAAGCGTGCCGTTACATTGATGGAAAGTAGCTCGAGTTTGGCGAATAACTCTGTTGATGATGCCGATAAAGCGACACATGCATTAGAAGAAATTAATGCCGCGGTTGCTCTGATCAGTGACATGGCAACCCAGATTGCGACAGCGGCGGAGGAGCAAACGCACGTTACGGGTGAAATTACCCAAAATGTGACGGCGATTAAAGACGTGACTGAGCAGTTAGTGGAAGGGGCTGAAGATAGTTTGAGTCAATCCAATCAGTTGAAGCAGCAAGCCGCCGAGCTGAGCGCGAAAGTGGCGACGTTTAAAGTGAGTTAATCGACGCTTACCGCCTTTGCTTTGCAAAACATGCATGACCTAATCGGTCATTAAAACGGCCCCTCAGTGTAGACTTAGGGGCCGTTTATCGCTTGCGTGTTTTTATTTATTGATGAATCACCGTTTGTGAGTAACGACGGGATGGACGGGTAAAGAAAATCGCTACAATCGCCGCAAAAGCTAATGAAAAGCAGTAATAAGAGTGAGCAACAATCTCCAAGGGAGAGAGTTGAAAAATCGATCCAAGTAAGAGTACTTGTGCCCCATACGGTAAGATACCTTGCATCACACAAGAAAAAATGTCCAACAAACTAGCCGATCGGCGTGGTGTAACCGCATGCTCTTCGGCTAGCTGACGAGCGATACCACCAGAGACGATGATAGCAACCGTATTGTTGGCCGTACAGGTATTGACCATTGCGACTAAACCAGCAATACCTAACTCACTAGCGCGACTTTGCGCTGCTGGGGTTTGTTTTTTGGCTAAGCGCTGGATCCAACGGCTGACCAGTTGAGTTAAAAAAGCGAGTCCTCCTTGGCGACGCATCAGTTCACTTAAGCCACCAATCAACATCGACAATAAGAAAATCTCCTGCATATTGCCAAATCCACGGTAAATATCTTGTCCAAAATTGGCTAAGCTATAGTGATCACTGTGCCAAAGCCCGACACTACCAGCCAATACAATGCCTACGGTTAAGACAACAAAGACATTGATCCCCGAGATAGCCAGCACCAATATGGTCATATAAGGCAATACTTTCAACCACTCAATAGCAGAAGTATCAGGGGTTTGTGTTGCGGTACTGCTAAACGCGAATAAGATTAATGAGAAAAAAGCGGCGGGGAGAGCAATGCGAATATTTTCACGAAATTTATCGCGCATTTCACAGCCTTGTGAACGCGTGGCTGCGATGGTGGTATCTGAGATGATGGATAAGTTGTCGCCAAACATCGCACCGCTCAATACGACTCCAGCGGTTAATGGGAGGCTCATACCGGATGACTGAGCAATGCCTAATGCCACTGGCGCAACGGCGGCAATGGTACCCATTGATGTGCCCATCGCCGTGGCGATAAAGGCCGAAATAAGAAAAATCCCCGGTAAAATCATTTCACTTGGGATGGCTG
Source organism: Vibrio sp. A8-1 (assembly GCF_013048685.1). NCBI lineage: Bacteria > Pseudomonadati > Pseudomonadota > Gammaproteobacteria > Vibrionales > Vibrionaceae > Vibrio > Vibrio sp. A8-1. The sequence goes on along the minus strand of NZ_VHTC01000004.1, from coordinate 184,777 downwards.
ATAGCCCCAAATTTACCGTTGCATCAACCCCACCAGACGCTTTTGCTACCGCGGCAAAGGCCCCTGCCAATAAGTAAATCATACACATCGCAATAATATCTTGATGGCCAACACCACGTAAAAACTGCTCGATAGCGCGATTCAGAGATTCTTTACTCAGCAATAGCGCGATGATCACCGCAGGTAAAATCGCGATAGGGGCGGGGAGTTGATAAAACGCAAACTCAACCCCTTGAAACGTGAGATAAGCGCCGACACCAATAAAGAGTGCAAGAAACACGAGTAGAGGGAGTAAGGCGATCGCCGATGGTGTAATGGGAGTAGATGAGTTTGAAGACATGGAACAACAACTTTAATGATCAACAACAAGGAGACGCAGCCTAATCGTTCCAGTAGGGTTTGTCAAATTTAGCCATCTAAACATCTAGATTCTTATATGTCTTTCATTGCACTATTGAATGGATAAGATAATGCGATTTTTTCATCTAATTTTCCCATGTTTTGAGAAAGCAATGCTTTCAATCGTTTAGAATTCTCGATATATAAGAATGTAAGTTTGAGCGATAAAGCAATAAAGGCTAAAAAGAACAACATGAATGAAGCAAAAACAACAACCAGTCAGGTTAATGAGAAATCGCTGCAGTTATTGATGCAAGTTGCCGTCAATCATGAACCGGTTTCGGCTAAAACGTTAAGTGATCAGCTGCAAGTACCACTAAGTAGCTTATATCGGCATCTGAAACTGCTTAAAGAGTGGAACTTAATAGAAGAAAGCCCACACGATAAAACGTTAATTATTGGCCCTGCTGCCCTGCTGCTTATGCACAGTTATGAGACCAGTCAACATAATTTAGATGCAGTGGAAGCGGTGCTAAGTCGTTTACAGAAACAGACTGGTGAAATGGCGGCCTACATGGTTCCGGTGGGATATCGAGCTTTGTGTGTCAGCCAAAAAGAGAGTATGCAGGCACTTCGATGCAGCTTCGTCCAGGGTCAAAGTCAACCCCTGCTTCGAGGTGCCTCATCTAAAGTGATGTTGGCGTTTATGCCATCTCAGCGCTGTGAAAAAATACTGCGCTATTTTGGTGAAGATCATCAAATGGAAAAATGGCAAATCGAATTAGAGAAAATTCGTCGCCATGGTTATGCCGTGAGCACCTCTGAAATTGATCCTGGGGTTTCTGGGATCAGCGCTCCGGTAATGAAAGGGAGTAAATTGATCGGGGCGATTTCTGTTATGGCACCGGCTCATCGTGTCGAGACCCATCGGCAACGGATCATTTTACATGTATTACAGGCAGCGCGAGCGTTGCCACCAGAGAGGTAATTCATCATGCTCAGTCTATTCAAACGCTACCGTCTCAGTCGTCCTGAGCCTCAGTCGATGTCTGCTTTTACGTTTTGTACTGTGTGCGAACAGATAAAGCCAATGTCTCAAGTAGAATTTGAATTGGCTCAGCAAAGTTTAGAATTTGCCGCCGATTGGCTTTACCAACAAGGTATCCATGCCCACTACGCTGATGCTGGTCATTTAGTCTTACATGATCCTGCCGATACTCGTTTTCGTGACTTGCTCAGTCATCATTTTACCTTGCATTCTATTCCGGTGATATTGGGCAATTGCCATGAATTGTTGCTCAATGCCTTACCGCTGTTAGCGCTCGATAATGACGAACTCGGGATTATTCATATTGGCCATGAATTTGAATTAAAACAGACTTTAGATCGTCAAGTTGGGTCTGCTTATCATTTTGCATTATCTCGTTATGCTCAGACGCGGTTACTCTATTTAGGGATTGATGCCCAGCGAGTAAATAGCCAAACTTTAGATTATGCAGAAGATTTAGGTTGCGATTGGTTAACCGATCAAGAATGTCATTTTCGGCAACGAAACCAAGTCAAAAGCCAATTGAATCATTATATTGAGCACTGTGACCAATTGGTGATTTCTATTGATCTTGCTTCATTGATCCCATTGAATCGATTAGATGAGCATCATGTTATTGATTGCCAAATGGTGCTGCGTATGCTTCGTCAGCTTGTTCTCTCTGGTAAAGTAAAAATGATTCAGTTAATCGGAGCCAAAGATAAGTTGATCTACTCTAAGGAGACGAAAGCGATTATTGATGAGTTGAATCGTTTGTCTGTTGATATGGCTGGTTGAGCGTTTAAAGTGAAGACGGTTTGTCTAAGAACAAGTACCGTGATTAGGCGTTGATTATTGTGTAACCGTCGAAGATCGCGTTTTTAAAAAATTGACAAAGAAATGAATAGAGTTTGATAGAAGTGGATAAAAACTCGTTTACACTCCCTAGCTTCAAAGTGGAGGTGTAAACGTGTTGAAGCAACCAATTACTCAATCTAAATTTGGATTGATGCTATTTATAGCGCTCATGCTGCTATTGATCCCCATCAGTCTTGTCGGGACACAAGTCAACTTATTCGCTTTAGACGATGATCGTCTGACCCAATGGCTGGTCTTACTTACTCACTCTGCCGGTAAAGAAGGGTTTTTGCTGACTTTAGTGATACTGATTGGTTGGACTTGGTATCGCGTGCCTGAGTGTCGACGCCAATGGCTAGATAAAGCGATGCAACTCGGGGTACTGTTAGTTCTGGCGATGATCCTAAAAACAGGCATCAAACACGTGACTCAAAGCCCTCGTCCTTACACTGAAGTGATGACTCAATCACTCACTCTGCCTTCTCCGCAACACTTTTATCGCTTAGATGCCCAGCAACAAGCGTTAGCCATGGAGCAAATGAACGGTAAAGTCTCTTCGGCACGTTTAGCGGTGTGGGAACAAGAGCGAGATTACTCTTTCCCTTCAGGCCATACCGTGTTTGCTGCACTCTGTTTGCTGTTTTTTGGTGGTATTTGGTTAGAGCAAAAACATCGATTAAGCGCTTTGCTATTATTAGCTTGGAGTGGCTCTATCGCTTTTTCTCGCTTATGGGTTGGTATGCATCGGCCTGAGGATTTATTTGCAGCGGTTTTGTTAATCGGTGCCTTGTATCTCTTCGTTCCGAAACGGTATCCTTGGGCTTGGCGCTATTTACCGTCTTTTTTACGTTATCAAAAACAATAAAAAAATGGGCATTACGCCCATTTTTTTCGAGTATTAATGGCCTATAGTGCACCGGCCACGACACCAATTAAACCGCCAAATACTCCGCCCCATACAACGAGCCAGCCTAAATGTTGTTTAATCATTTTCTGGACAATTTCTTTAACCATTTGTGGTGTTAACTCGTGCAAACGTTGATTGATGATCTGCTCGATATTGGCTTTGATTTCATCCAGCATCGCCGGAGACTCAAGCTGGGCTTTTAAGGCGTTTTTCACGGAATCGCTCTGACTGATGTCGATCATTGACGCTTGCATCTTTTCAACAAAAGGAGCTCTAAGCGGTTGCAGTGCGTCGGTACCGCCAAACATAGCCAGCATTCCACCAAAGGAAGATTGCTGAATCACCTCAACCAAGGAATCAAACGCTGGATTAAAGTCAACCTGAGCAATTACCGGTTCAAGATTGATGGATTGCGAACTGCTCATTTCTTGATTGAGAAAACGCTCAATATTCGCATCAGTAAAAAACTGCTCCATCATCAGGGTCTTAATCGCGTGTTTAAAATCATCGAATCGCGCAGGGATAACCCCTGAACCATAAAGAAAAGGCACTTTTTCAAATAACATATGAATGGCTAGCCAGTTGGTCACCGCACCAGAAAAAGCGAATAATCCTGCACTAAACATCATAGGATAAGAGAAGTAATAACCACCGATTAATACCAGTAAGGCAATGAGGTTGGTCATAATGCTTTTGTTGTTCATGATAAAGTTACACCAAAATGAAATGTCCCAAAGGGACGAAAGAGATAGAAAAAATTAGCTAATATTGTTCAGTCGACGTCGTAGGAACGTTGGTTGCATGGGAGGCAGCCAACATTCATAACGATGATGATAGGAAGTACTCACTTTATACCTATCGATTACGCCAAATCGTTTTCTTCACCGCCAATAAAACCGCCAGTCTGATGTGCCCAGAGTTGTGCATAGATGCCATTTTGTTGAATCAACTCTTGATGAGTGCCCTGTTCAACAATGTGTCCTTTATCGAGTACAATCAAGCGATCCATAGCGGCAATAGTCGATAGCCGATGGGCAATCGCAATCACGGTTTTATTTTGCATCAGCTCATTGAGGCTTTCTTGAATGGCGGCTTCGACTTCTGAATCGAGCGCTGAGGTGGCCTCATCCAACACCAGCAGTGGCGCATCTTTAAGTAGCACTCGCGATATGGCAATCCGCTGACGCTGTCCACCTGAGAGCTTAACGCCACGTTCGCCAACCTGTGCATCATAACCGACGTTACCAAATGGGTCGGTTAAAGTTTCAATAAACTCATGAGAATGCGCCTGACGTGTGGCTCTTAACATCGCTTCTTCCGAAGCATTGGGGTTGCTGTATAAGATATTTTCACGAATCGAACGATGGAGCAAAGAAGTATCTTGCGTCACCATACCAATGGCTGCGCGCAATGAGTCTTGAGTCACTTCTGCAATATTTTGACCGTCGATTTTGATAGCGCCACCTTCTACATCGTGAAAGCGTAGCAGGAGATTAACCAACGTTGATTTCCCAGCTCCGGAGCGACCGACGAGGCCAACTTTTTCTCCAGGTTTAATGGTCAGGTTGAGGTGATTGATCACCCCTTTATTTTCACCATAATGAAAACTGACGTTTTCGAACTCGATTTTCCCTTCACGTACTTGCAAGGATTGGGCATTAGGGCTGTCTTCAATCGCAATCGGTTTAGAAAGCATTTTCATGCCATCGACCACCGTGCCCATGTTTTCAAACAGAGCACCAACTTCCCACATGATCCATTTTGACATGCCGTTGATACGCAGCGCTAAACTGATGGCAATCGCAATCGCTCCAACAGTGATCGCACTGCCCATCCATAAATAGATCGACATAGCAGCAATCGTAAATACCAAGACATAGTTGGCAATTTCGACGCAAATATTAAAACCGGTCACTAAGCGCATTTGGCGGTGCACCGTATCGAGAAACCCTTCCATACCTTGCTCGGCATAATCGGTTTCACGTCGGCTATGAGAAAACAGTTTTACGGTCATGATATTGGTATAACTGTCAACAATTCGCCCGGTCATTAGCGACCGAGCATCGGCTTGCTCGGTAGAGATTTTTTTTAATTTCGGCACGTAGTGCACTTGAATCGCGATATAAGCGGTAAGCCAGAGCAACATCGGCAGCATGAGTCGCCAATCGGCTTGAGCTAAAATAAACAGCATGGCTGAGAAATAAACAATCACGTAGACAAAGACATCCAATGTCTTCATGACCGTTTCACGTACCGCTAAAGCGCTTTGCATCACTTTCGTGGCAATGCGACCGGAAAATTCATCTTGATAGAAAGAGAGGCTTTGTTTGAGTAAGTAACGATGTGCGAGCCAGCGAATCGACATCGGATAGTTACCCAGCATGGTCTGATGAATTAATAATGAATAGACTGAAACAAGGATTGGCATGCCCACTAAAAGGAGCAGCCCTAGACCTATCAGTGTATTGCGATTCTCACTGAGAAATGTCTCTGGTTGGCTGGTGGATAGCCAGTCGACCAAGTGTCCCATAAAACCAAATAAAGATACTTCAATGACGGCGATTAAAGTACTTAACAGCGCCATGGTGATTAACGGTTTTTCAAAACCTTTGGTGTAGTGTAAGCAAAAAGCCCACAAGGTATTGGGTGGACGCTGTGGCTCTTGTTTGGGGAAAGCATCGGTCAAACTTTCAAATCGTTTATACATGCAAAAACCTTACTCTACGCTCTATAATTTGGGGGAAATAGCGTTTTCAATAGGGGACTTCAATGAGGAAGCGATGTTATAACAGAAGTGGTGTTGGAGATCAAAATCGCTACTATCGATAGCCAGTATATCCTTCCTACTCGAAGCTGCAGCGGTTTTGGCTACGTTCGTTCACCCCAATCACATCGTCTGTCTATGCTCATGGAGATGAACTCACTTGCCGCCTACCTGCAACTCCAAGTCGTTCGAATATAGCTAGGCTAATACAGGACCACCTCACCTACTTGCTAGAGGCTATTTTTGCGATTTTTTCCGCGGATGGCTGTGCAAAATCGCCATCGACATGGGAAGGAGAACAACCTCATCTTTTACCGAATCTTGATGTACGGTACGCATATTCGTATCACAGATCACACACCATTCTTGCTCGGTTTCTCCTGGCAGTGTAAAGCGTGTATTGGCGTTGGTTTGATTAATCAAATAAGCGAGCTCTTGGCCATGATCACCAATGCCAATATGCAGTATCACCGAGTTACGTTGATTCCAGTCATCCTGCTCCATTAATGTCCCGTCATTGCGTCGCCAAAAAACACGGTTTGAATTGCGTGTTTCACCACTGAAGGCGCGAATAAACGGCACCATATAACGCTGACGAGCAGCAACCATCTCACCGAGCCATTGTCTGAAATATTCTTTACGTTCCGTCAATTGCCAGTTTAACCAACTGATGTCGTTATCTTGGCAATAAGCATTGTTGTTACCTTGCTGAGTATGTGAGACGACATCAGCGGTAAGAATATGGGGGATCCCAAACGCAAACAGTAAGCTAGCCATAAAATTACGTTTTTGTCGCTCACGAATGGTACGAATGACCATATTATCGGTATCGCCTTCGAAGCCATAATTATCTGAGCGATTATCACCATGGCCATCGCGATTTTGTTCACCGTTGGCTTCATTGTGTTTATGTTTGTAAGAAACGAGATCTTGTAGAGTAAAGCCGTCATGATAGGTGATGTAGTTGACGGTCAATTTATAGGGCCACTGTGAGGCGCTGTATAAATCGCGTGACCCCATGATTCGTGTGGCAAACTCTTTTAAAAAGCCTTGATCGCCACGCCAAAAACTTCGCGCGATATCTCGTAATTTATCGTTGGTTTCATTCCAGCCAAAAGGAAAGTTACCGACTTGATAACCATTTGGACCAATATCCCATGGTTCGGCAATCAACTTCACTTGTTGTAACACAGGGTCTTGGGCTACGGCTTTAAAGAACGCAGCTTCACGACTAAAATTATCGCCATTACGGCCTAAGGTTGCTGCTAAATCAAAACGAAAACCATCAATCTGATACTCATTGACCCAATAGCGCAAAGTGTCCATGACAAGATTTAAAGTGGGCTGATAAGTGAGATTAAGCGTATTGCCGCATCCGGTAAAATTAGCGTACATTGAGCCGTGCTTGAGGTAGTAATTAGGATCAAGCCCTTTCAGATTAAAAACGGCACCCCCTTCACCACCCTCAGCCGTATGGTTATAGACGACATCCAAAATCACTTCGATACCTTGCTTATGCAGCTCGCGGATCACGGTTTTCAATTCCTGTACCGCATCACTTTTAGCGTAACGTGGGTCGGGCACCATAAATAAATATGGGTTATAGCCCCAGTAATTGACTTTGCCCATTTCAAGTAGATGAGGTTCATGCATACAGGCAGCGATAGGCAGTAGTTGCAATGTATTGATATTTTGTTGCCGATAAAAGGTCAACATTGGTTCACTAATTAAACCCAAATAAGTACCGCGTTGTGATTTAGGGACATTGGGGTGAAGTTTAGTCAGCCCCTTGACATGGGTTTCAAAAATGACCATTTCATCACGTGGCCGTTTAGGGCGTTGCACGTCTTGCCAGTCAAATTGATCATCGACCACGACACATTTGGGCAAATCAAAACTACCAGTTGGTGTTAACGGCGGCTGATAGGTCAGCGGGCCATCTAAGGCCTGAGCGTAAGGGTCAGACAGATAAAATAGCTCGCCTTCGACTTGAGTAATAAAACCGTAACGTTGTCCCGCCTTAACGCCTTCCACGTAGGTGTGCTGGATACCAGCATATTCGTGATCCAAAGGATGGGTATGGTAGCTGCCATCGACATGAAAAAGCGCTAACACAATATCTTTGTTAGCGGGGGCGAAGACAGCAAAATTGCATCCATCGTTATCGAGTGTCGCACCGAGTGGGTACGGCTGAGAGAGCATGGCTTTCATGGTAAGTTACCGTTGTTATTCTATTTTCAGTCACTGACTTATTAAGTAAAAGGCTTTGTCAGCATAAGGTCAAGCGCCTAGTCACAAATATTATTATGTAATTTTATTTCACTCTTGCGGTTAACTTATTGTGAAACAGTGATCACTAATACATTTTGTATGAATTAATGGTGTTGGTTGGTACCTATCCCCCCCCCTAATTCCGTGATCAACCTATTAAAAACACCATTCGGTAAAAAAACTCATCCTCTCTCATCCTCCCTAAATATCGTTGGGGTGGAGGAAGCCACATTTCTGAGCCTTTAGTAATCTCTTTCACAGTTGAAACAACTGGGGACTCGTCCCATCTTACCTCTTTTTATCGTTGATTCATTTCTGCCTTTATGAGTTCGATAAAGAGAGTGTGCAAATAGAGTGACATAAGAAAAAACTAAATGGAGTTAACAACGATGAAAAAGATAAGTGTAATTGCTGCTGCAGTGGCTGCTTCTTTAGCAGCGGGGTCTGCTTTTGCTGTCGATTTTCACGGCTACATGCGTGCTGGCGTAGGGGTTAGCGCTGATGGTGGTCAACAAGTTACGTATGAAAAAAATAAAATTGGACGCCTAGGTAACGAAGGTGACACTTATGGTGAAGTTCAGTTAGGTAAAGAAGTTTATAACAACAATGGAAAAACGTTCTACGTTGATTCTATGTTTGCAATGAGCTCCAACGGTTCTAATGACTGGGAAGGAACGGGTACTAACTGTGGTTTGAGCGGAAGCGACCTAAAATGTACTGATGATGTTGAATTTGCACTTCGTCAATTCAATGTTCGTGCTCAAGGTGTTTTAGACTTTGCTCCAGAAGCCACACTATGGGCGGGTAAACGTTTCTATCAACGTCATGATATTCATATTTCAGACTTCTATTACTGGAATATTTCTGGTTCAGGCGCTGGTATCGAAGGTATTGAAGCAGGCCCAGGCCGCCTATCTCTAGCTTGGGTTCGTAATGACCGTGGTGATCTCGCTGATACTGGTAACAACGGTGGTGCGGTTAACGTTAATACACTTGATGCACGTTATGCGGGTATTCCTGTATGGGAAAATGGCTCCTTAGAAGTTGGTATTAACTATGCGCTAGTTCATGATACTGATGCGGCGTCACAAGCGGCTAAAGATGCTAAAAATGGCGTAATGTTAACGGCTGAATTAACTCAAGGTCTTGCGAGTGGCTTTAACAAAACAGTATTGCAATATGGTACAGAAGGCTATTCTAAAGCGTTTGCTTTCTACGGTGACGGTAGCTGGTATGGTGCTGAAGCGAAAAAAGGCGCTAGTGGTTATCGGTTAATCAACTGGGGTGTGGTTGGCCTTGGCGATAGTTGGGAACTGGGCCATCAATTAGTTTATGGTGTAGGCGAAGAGATGTGGGACGGCCAAGATAAATGGAAAGCCATGTCTGCCGTTATCCGTCCGGTTTACAAATGGGACGACAATCACAAAACCATTTTTGAAGCTGGCTATGCTGTAGATGATAACGATGGCGCTAAAGATAAGTATGGTAAGCTGACGGTTGCTCAAGCATGGTCTGCTGGCTCAAGTTTCTGGGCTCGTCCTGAAATTCGTCTTTACGCCTCATACCTAACCAGCGATTATGATAATGATCGTAAAGTTTTTGACAATGGTAAGTCAGATGACTCATTCCAGTTTGGTGTTCAAGTTGAAGCATGGTGGTAATGAGCGATAGGCATTAATTTACTGTCCTAATCAATACAGCCAGAGTTTCTCTGGCTGTATTCTTTCAGCCCTTATTAGATTCAGAGGTGAGAAAATGATAAAAAAATGGTTAGCACCATTATTAGTTGGAGTGTTAGTGACAGGATGTACTTCAACGGAACAACTGGATTTACAGCAAAACCAAAGTGCTGAGAAGTTTATCACTCACCTTGAAAACGTCTCTTGGAATACCCTTGATATTCCTACAGAAGTTGAATTCACGTTTAATCAGTCAAGTCAGCTCTTGTTAGATGGAAAGAGTGCAGGGCCCGTTGCCGGATTTATTATTCCTGGAAATCGGGGAAGTCTAGATATTTCTCTCGCTAGCTTTGTCTCTAATGATTTAAAAGTCTATGCACCCACTGTGGTGATTTTTGATGGTCAAGGAAAAGAGATTTATAAGAAAGCATTCTCTGACTTTGAATATTATCCGGCAAAAATGTTGGATAATGATAAGCTTGTGACAACGTTTAATGTAATTCCTGACATGAGTGGACAGGAGTTAAAAGTTCTTATTTATACCACCTCGGCAGATTTAGCGGAGAAAACACAAGTTTTACATCCAGCCAAAGCACATGCTTTAGCTCGACATACCCAGCCACCTGATATTGCTGACCCTTATGCTACACATTCATTATCAGGGCATCTACGCCTAACGATTTCTGCAAATGATATTGTTTCTAGACATATTGTTACAAACACAAATGCTCGCCCTCAGGGGACGGAGTTAACCGCTTACTACCATAGTGAAATAAAAAAAGCAGTGGTTGAAAATAATATTCCGAAAGCGCTTGGGTTATTAGATGAAGCAAAAGATTTAGGAATTAAAGATGCCCAGGAAATATTTGTTAAAGCAATAAATTCAAAATAATAAATAATAGCCAGAGTTTCTGGCTTTTTATTGCCTAAGTAAAATATATTTTGATATGGTAATTTACTTCACAGAAATTATGACATTTCTTCTCTATTATAAAAACTTACAACTATTTTTTTAACAGATATGTTCTTCTTTTTAAATCCTGTATTTAAAAGGTGGTTTAATGTGTATAGTAAAAGGAATTAAATGAATATGAAATTAAGAAAATCCTCATTTTTATTTGCGGTTGTTATTGGTTTGATGGGATGCCAGTCAACATCTGAGTCTAATACTGTGGAAGAAACAGTAACGAATTTGTCTCCACAAGCGGTAATTGACTTCATGTCTCGCTGTGATAACGCGGATAGTACGGCTCCTGGCCCTATCAAACAACCGCTGTATGTGGTTGGTAGCTTCCCTGATGCGAATTGGAAACACGTTCCTGCTCGGCAATACCAATATAAAGGTAATAATTTCTATCAGGCAGTGACGGTAGAAAAAGACGGCAGCTATAAAATGCAATATGCGACAGAGCTTTGGTCTCCACAATTTACCGCCAAAGGTCGTCGACTCAATGTGGGTGAACTGACGGAATTAACTTTTGGTGGATATGGTACAGATACAACGGTCGATATTCAGCAATCGGGTAAATATGTTTGGAGCTTACAGTTTGATGAAAAAGGTAAGCCTCTTAATATCATGGTGAACCCTTGTAAATAATCGTTCATAAATTCAATCAACACAGTAAGAAATATCTATTTTTTCTTACTGTGTTTAATATGCGGTATTAAATAATGAAATTTCATGTCTATAAGATTCTTAGTTTAATCTCCATTATTAGCTTATTATTAATAGGTTGCTCTTCTTCTGATGATGAACAGGAGGAGTTTAATCAGCGTACTTCTTTTGAATATTATGCTTGCTCTACTCAAATAGCTGAAAAAAGTAATACATTGATGACTTATCAAATCATGGTCGAAAGCTTTGTTGATGGTGATTCAAGCATTGGGCACGGGACTGGGTATGGTACTAGCCACCATAAAGGAGATTTACAAGGAATTATTGATTCTTTGGATTATATTAAAGCCTTGGGTGTGAATGCGATTTGGCTGACTCCGATTTTTGAATCTCAGCCAATAGCAGGGCAAGATCACTGGGCTGATCGTCTTGATGCAACGGGATATTTTGCAACCGATTATTTTAAAATAGATCCCCGTTTCGGAGACTTAGCCACGGCTAAAACCTTGGTGGATGAAGCGCATAAAAGAGGGTTATACGTTTTCTTTGATGGGGTCTTTGGCCATCATAAACAAGGCTTAATTAAACCTTCACCTTCTGGCTTACTTCCTTCAGGGAGCAATGACCCTGTTGATTACCCAGACAGTTTGCCGTTTTATAAAGAAGTGGCAACCTATTGGATCAAAGAGCTTAATATTGATGGCTGGCGGTTAGATCAGGCTTATCAAGTGCCGTTGGCTGATTGGATCCAAATTCGTAAAGCGGTTGAGCAAACCTCTCAAAGTGTTACTTATATCAATGCTGATGGAGTAGCAGTGAATCCATTGGGTTATATGGTGGCGGAAGTCTGGAAAGGTGAATCTGATATTGCTCGTGAAGCTTATGGTGAAACACAAGCACCTGCTTTGTGTTCTGCTTTCGACTTTCCGATGCGTTATCGAATCGTCGAAACGCTCGCGGTCAATGAAAGTGGTGACGGTGGAAAGGGGGCGCAATGGTTAAATAATGGGTTTATGACACACAACTCATACCCCGCACATGCTCAGCCTAACCTAATGCTTGGGAACCATGATTTAGTGCGCTTTGGGGATTTATTGCAACGCGGTGGACTTGCTCAGCCCAATGAGGAGGATTATTGGTTGCGCCACAAAGCCGCCTTTGCTTTTCTTGTCGCTTATACGGGGCCAATCACTCTCTACTATGGTGAAGAAATTGGCGACCAAGTTGATGATTTTGCTGCGAAAGAAGATAACCAAACGTGCGCAATACGTGGTGTCTGTGACGATCATGTCGCACGCAGCAGTGCAAAAATTGAGGGTGTGAACGCAACGCTTGATGCAAACCAAGCGGATTTAAAAAACCATGTTGCAGCCTTACTGGCTCTACGGGCTAACCATCCTGCGCTTTATCAAGGTTCTAGAACCCATTTACTTGCGGATGCAACCCGTTATGCAGATCTAAAACAGTCGGGCGAGGATCGTGTATTATTTTTATTAAATATCTCTCAAGAGACTGAACAATTTTCTTTTTCAGCCGCAGAACTGGGGTTTGCGATTGAGTTGGTCGACTTGCTTGATAATCATACAAGGCTCGCACCCATCAAGGGTGTGTACACGATACCAATGGATCCTTTACAAGCTCGATTTTTACAAGTGAAAATATCAGATTAATCGGACACACCTTTTCGATGCTCCACTGTTTGTCTTCTGTGGAGTATCGATTCCCTCCCTTGTTTTTAACCCCCTGTTTCTTTTTATGATCCCTACTCTGTGGCTGACAATCTCTTTCTATCATTATGGTTGTGGTATAAGAAAGGTGGTTCTCATGCCATTGTGTTCGCCCTTTCTTATTGAATGCAGTGCAAATTCTTTATGAGGAAAAAGGGGAATCGATTGGGGAATACGTTGATATACAGTAAGCTTACGGATAGTGAGTTAAGGCGCAACTGTATTCAGTGCTCTGCCCCCATTGATTTGAGGCTGTAACGGTCAGTTACTTGGGGATTGTCTGTATAAAAATAGACCATTTTGAGTGCACTTGAGCCATAGATAAAAAGAGATGATATGAATACCATTGGTATGGCAATTGGGGCGACTGGGCTTTCGCTTATCCTGATTTTTGTCTGGATGATTTCCTTGTCGATCCGGAAAAAGCGTTTAGAAGCGGAGAAGAAAGCCAGAGAAGAAGCATACCGTAAAGCGCTTGAACGGATGCGAGAACAAGAGCGTAAAGAACGTTTGTTTAAAGCGGAGTCGGGGCACGTACCCACAATCTTATATTTAGCCAAAGAAGCAGAACGTACAAATTTGAAAGAAGCGCTGTTTTGGTATGAGAAAGCCGCGCAATTTGACAATATTAATGGGATGTATGGCATTGTGCGCATTTGTGAAAAAGCGCGTGATGATATGATTCTCAGAGAGAAAGCAAAGTTTTGGCAGCAATTCATTCGTGCTATTGAAGGGGATGTCAATGCGAAGTTTGAAACCGGACTGGCAATGATTTACGGGAGAGGAACGGAAACCAATGTTTCTAAAGGGCTCTCTTTGATTCAAGAGGCCGCGGAAGATCAACACATCCCATCTATCATCTTTATGGGGGATTGGTGTGTCTCTAAAGATAACATTGCACCTGCTCCCAGTGATTCAACCTTTTGGTTTGCTAAGGCGGCAAAATTAAATAGCCTTGAAGGAATGATGAAACTAGGGCTGAACTACCTGCAAGGAGTCGGCGTTCCCGCCGATCACGGTAAAGGCTGTTACTGGTTAGAGCGCGCCGCAGAGAAAGGCCATGCGGAGGCGATGTATCATGCCGGAGAAGCTTGGGTTGCTCGTGGGCCAAGCGGTAATGCGATTGCGTATATTTGGTTATTTCTTGCGGCTTTTTTTGGTTACGGACCTGCAAAAGGGCTACGTGATCAAATTGGTAGTGAAATTGGGGTGGACTCCGTGGTGGGGTTACAGTCGTTAGCAAAACCATTACAGAAAAAAATTACCGCATCGACGGTGAATAAACACTCGATTATTCGAGCGCTCAATAAGTTGTATAAACGCGCAGTGCCAGTGCCGAATAAAGGGGAAGAGTTAGAGGATGAGGATATTTTAGCTCCATCAGCTGAACATGGGCAGGAAGAGGATTGGTTTACTGATGAACCAGAAAGCCTTGCTGAAACCCAGCAAGAAGCCCCTAAACCGGCAGTCTTAGACTTTTCTCAAACAGCAATGGATAAGCATAAGCCATTATAAGTGTTTGTAATAAAAAACGGCCCGATATGAATCGGGCCGTTTTGTTTATGTAAAAGATAAATCACGCTTGAGTTTGCTTCGCTTGGCAAACGGCTGCGGTAAAGACAACGTCTGTTGAGCTGTTGAGCGCTGTTTCTGCTGAGTCTTGGATAACACCGATGATAAAGCCGACAGCAACGACCTGCATGGCGATATCGTTAGAGATACCAAATAGGCTACAAGCAAGAGGAATTAATAGTAGCGACCCCCCTGCAACCCCCGAGGCTCCACACGCTGAAATAGCGGCAACCACACTCAGTAATAAAGCGGTCATTAAGTCGATTTCAATACCGACGGTATGAACAGCGGCCAGCGTTAATACGGTAATTGTAATCGCTGCACCGCCCATATTAATCGTCGCGCCAAGGGGAATAGAGACGGAATAAGTATCTTCATCAAGCTTTAATTTCTCACACAGTGCCATATTCACAGGAATATTTGCTGCGCTTGAACGGGTGAAAAAGGCAGTCACTCCACTTTCACGTAAACACTGGAAGACTAATGGGTAAGGGTTGCTTTTGGTTTTTGCATAAACGATAGCTGGGTTGACAATTAACGCAATAAAGAGCATCGCGCCTAGCAAGACAGCCAGCAGTTGAGCATAGCCGATTAGTGCATCAAATCCGGTTGAGGCAAAGGTGGATGCAACAAGGCCAAAAATACCAAATGGAGCTAAGCGGATAATAAAGCGAACAATTTGTGATACTCCGTGGCTAAGATCTTCAAATACGGATTTAGTGGTCGCAGAAGCATGATGCAGTGCTAAGCCAAGGCCAACCGCCCACGCAAGAATACCAATGTAGTTGGCGGACATCAGCGCGTTGACTGGGTTATCGACTAACTTGTATAAAAGTGTTTGGATGACTTCGCTAATACCCTGAGGTGGTGTCGCTCCTTCTGCTCCGGCAACCAGTGTCAATGTGGTTGGGAACATAAAGCTTAACAAAACCGCCGTTAATGCGGCCGCAAAAGTACCGAAAAGGTAAAGCACCACGATAGGGCGCATATAAGTGTGTTTGTTTTTCTTTTGGTTAGCGATTGAAGCGGCGACCAAGATAAACACTAAAATCGGTGCAACGGCTTTGAGTGCACCGACAAATAGATTACCAATCAGGCTCGCACTTTCTGCTCTTTCTGGTGAAATAATAGCCAGTGCGATGCCTAGCACGATCCCAGCTAAAATTTGTAATACCAGATTTCCACGAGCAAAACGGGCAAGGAGAGAGTTGCTTTGCATAATTATCCCTGTGTTCAAATGTAATTATTAGAGTGTTGAGCCTTGAAATCGAACCAATGGGCAGATCTGATCAGTGTTCAACGACCGATTCGATGCGTTGAGCAGCCAATGTGGTTGGTCATCATCCGTTTCAAGGCATTGTTAGCTTCAGCGATCTTGTTTAGTCAAGATCCATCCGTGCTATTTACTTCAGTGATGATTGACTGAAGGTAGCCAATAATAATCACCCGATATCTGGTGTCTAGGTTTAATTACTCACAATCATGAAAAATATCGATGTAAAATGAAAGTAATTGCATTGCCTTTATGTTGTTAGATTATCTCGGTTCTGTTGTTGAAGTGTGAATTCAATGGTGAGCACATGAACTCGCTTTAATGGCTCTGTTCACGCTGAGCAATTTTTTCTAGTCCAAGGACGATGATCACCGCACTTAGCATGCATAGTATGGCAATGCCTAATTGTGCTGGTTGAGTGGTGAGTTGCTCGTAATCCCAAGGCAATAGGTTGTGCTGTAATACCGGAACTTCTTGGCCACTGGAGTTGGTTCGCCACGTTAACGTTTCTTTCCACGGCCAAATTTTAGGTAGTGTTCCCATCATCAGACCCGTTAAAAAAGTCAGAGTGACATCTCGATAACGTTTGAGTAGCCATGATAAAAGATGGGAAAAGCTGGTAATGCCTAGGATACAGCCAAACATAAATAAGCTCAGCATATCAATTTGTAACGTCTTGACAGCATTGAGGATCGGAGTATACATGCCGAGTAATAGAAGAATAAAGCTGCCTGAAATGCCAGGTAAAATCATTGCACAAATCGCAATGCTGCCTGCTAGCACGATATTGAATGTTGTCACATCGAGTTGAATAGGATTAATCATGGTGATGGTATAAGCGAAGACACCACCGACGATAAAAGCGAGAAAACGTGAAGCCTGCCGTTTTTCTACTTGCTGCAGCATATGCCACACCGAGACCATGATTAATCCGAAGAAAAATGACCACGTGGGAATAGGTTGGTTAACTAATAGCCAAGAGATGAATTTCGCTAAGGTGAGTATGCTGGTAAAAATGCCACTGAATAAAACCAATAAAAATCCGCCATTGATATGGCGAAAAGTGGAGAGCAACCCATGTTGCCGCCAATGTTGGATTAGGTGTGGGTTAATGCGCCGAATACTTTCTAATAAAGTATCATAGATTCCGGTAATAAAAGCGATAGTGCCGCCAGAGACACCTGGAACAACATCTGCTGCTCCCATAGCGATCCCTTTTAAAAATGTGCTGAGATAATTCATTATACTGACCTAAAGGTGGCTATTAAGCGATGGAGAAGTATAGCGAAGTCCACTTCCCCCTCCTACCGTTGTTATTGCTAACCGCGATTCATCACTGAGCTTGAAGGCTTTAATCGCTGCCGTGTTTGAGTGTGATCTAAACCTTGTTTTTCTGAGTTTAATGATGTTTTTTTGCAATTAACCGAATGAAAATATTAGTAAATATAACGCCAGTCACTGATTGCAACTTTAAATATAATTAAACCTAGTGCATAATTTGTTGCGGCCCTTCTTAAGCCGAGGGCCGTTTTAATCAACTGACGTTGTTAGTGAACGACAATTTGTTCACCCAATACAAGCCAGTCGCCGTGTTGCGACTGGCTATTTTTTTGTTGTTAAGAAAATGATGTTTTATTGAGATGATTTCGTCAGCATCAGTTTAGTACCATTGAATTTCAACTGTCCGAGCAGTGTTTTCGCACTTTCTCTTCCTGACTCGTCAAATTTCAAGCCATACCGAACGTGATGAATCGAGCGCTGTAGATTGCAAATTCGTCCAGTTAGAGGCGAAAAAACTTGGCTATGCTGTCGCTCAGTCGAGATATCAATACTGACATGATCGCCAACTTGCCAATGGCGGCTTAATGGTGGTGTGATAAAACGGCAACCATTTTTCGATAGATCTCTCACCTCACATTCAGAACGTTGGTTTTCACAAATCACACGAGCCGCCAAATTAACCTCATAACGGGGTTCTTGACGCAATTGCGTCACCTGCATGGTATTGGGGATAGAAAGTACCAAAAGAGCCAAAGGATCTTGAATGGTATGCAGCAGTTGGCTACGGAAATGAATTTTTGCCCCTTCACCGCGCGATGAAATAGCGCGAATATGGATCCAAAAACCTTGCTGGAAGTAATAATTCAAGTCATCGGCTGAAATTTTAGGCGTTTCAATCAGTAAATAAGTGTCTGAATGAGTACCAATAAACGCGGTTTTGCAAAGAAATTTTGTTCCTACCGGTGTGGTAATACTTAAGGTTAACTCACTGCCATGCTCTACCATCGCTAAAGCATCAATACTGTTGACCGTGGTGACGGTATCGGCTGTTGATGGTGGTTTAGGGTGAGCCAGTTTTTCATGATTGATTAATGACGTTGTATGCATAAATGCTCCGCGTTCAGACTCTTGGGTGTAATCGTTGCTTTGTCGATTTTTTATGGGGTCTGAATTCGCTTTTTGTTAAATTTATAAAAGTGAACAGTGGCCGATCTTAGGTGGATTCGAGGCCTTTTCCAAGCAATTTAAGCAAAAATTAAGCGTTTTAGATCAAGTTTGTAGTTGATGACTATTCACTACAAACTTGATTGCGGCCATTGGCTTTCGCTCTGTAAAGCGCTTTATCAGCACGATAGAAGGTTCGCTGAGTATTTTCACCATCACGATGGAGGGTGATACCAATACTGACGGTGAGACCTCGTTCGCCTAATATGGTTTGCCAATCGTAATTGACGATACGTTCTCGGAAGGTATCGGCATGCATAATGGCTTGGTCTAATGAGCAGCCTTCAAGAATGACTAAAAATTCTTCTCCACCAAAGCGCACACAGGAGGCTCCACGAAACTTAAAATAATCGGCAAGCGTTTCAGAAACATGAGTGATCGCTTTATCACCGACTAAATGGCTTAATTCATCATTAATCGATTTAAAGTGATCAATATCCACCACTAAAAAAGCAAAAGACGTCTCGTGGAGCAGTAAATCTTTCAGTTTTATTTCTAACCAACGGCGATTATGTAATTGGGTTAATGGATCGGTGAAGACGTCTTGCTGTAATTGGGCGACGGTGTTTTTTTGGTGCTCAGTCGTCTCTTTTAGTTCGCGGTTTTCTTGTTCAGAGAGAATCAGTTTTAACTGTGGTTCGAAGCGAGCCAAGCGGCGCAATTGAGCCGCACCCAGTTCACCAATCGGAATACGTTTTACTAAGTCAGACTCTAAGCGAAAGCCTTTTTTCTCATAATATAAGGCACGTTGATAGTCGCCTTGGCGTTCACACACTTCACTGAATGCCGCATAGAGGCTCTGTTCTAAAATCGGTACATTAAGTTTCGTGAGGCGTTTTTCCGTGGTAGTGAGTAGCAACGCTGCCATGTGTGCTTTATCTAACTCTAATAAGCAATAAGCTTGTTCAATGCGTATCATGTTAGACAGCCACATCGAATGGACGTTGCCACTGACATATTGGACATGGGATAGTCGAGTGATCGCTTGGTCCAATTGACCGTGTTGACGACATAACTTCGCTTGATACAGTGCAATTTGCCCCATCAAGGTTTTATCACTGACTAAGATACTGAGCTCTTCACACTCCTTGAGTAAATCATAAGCCGCCGAAAAACGTTGAAGATGTAGATAGCAGGCCAGCATATGTAATTTATAACGTAAGCGTAATGATCGGCTGCTGAGTGCGTGGTCAAGCGCATCGATTTTTTGGTAATAACGCAGCGCACGGTTATGATCGCCGTAGGCATCACATAAATTCCCCATCCCAAGTACTGACTGTGCAAAGTCATCAATATAGCCATGGGTGACGGCAAGATGGGAGATGGTCACGTATTCGTTTAGTGCCGCATGGTAGTGGCTAAGCTCGATTAAGCGTTCGCTGAGACTCTGTTTAATACTTAAAATTAGCTCAATATTTTTGCTGGCGCTGAGCAGATCTAGTGCGGCATTTAACTCCTCAGAGCTGGCTGCTAATTGGTTAAGTTCCGCACGATACTCGGCACTTAACGTAAGACACAAGGCTTTTTCTTCAGGAGAATTGGCGATATGTTGATAAACATGATGCCAAAAGATGATCGCTTCTTCCCCATTCACGGCAGTGACATCTAACCCTGCATCTTGAATTTTATTGAGCAGTGTTTCCATTGGCCTCTTCCTGTGCTTGAAGTTGTTCTAATTGTTCTAATTGTTCTAAAGTAAACGGAAAACTCAAGATATCATGCCAAGTTAATCGTGGTTTTGGCCCGGTTAAGCCTTTGCGTTGCCATGGATAGACGTCCAATATTTGCTCAAGGGTATGATAAAACTGCTCGGCTGGAGGGCCGATTTCCGCCAACAATAAGGCTAATCGTGTTGGGCTTAAACGGGATAATAAATCCGGCGCGACACACAAGGTATGGATGATTTCCGTGCAGGTATCTAAATAGGAGGGATCGTCATGACGAATGATCAACACGCAATGTTTACTTTGCTTTAATTCCGCTTTGTAAAGCATTAGCTGCTCCCACCAGTAGTTTTCGGACACCACATTAGATAAATGTTTTTGTGGATCATATTCATACTGGGAGCGGATACGACGAGTGAGTTTTCGAGCCCGCTGCTCTAATTGCCGTTTTGAGAGGCGCGCCTTATCTAACCCTAAGTGCGCGGTATGTTCACGTTGCATGCTAAGAGAAAGCTGTCGATATTTTTGAAAAGCGGCCAAGGCTTGCGGGTAATTACCACACTCTTCCGCGACTAACGATTGTTGATAGCAAATTTGCGAGAGTAGCTCTCGATCATCGAATTTCTCTGCAGATTGTTCGGCCAAAGCGAGTAACTGACCAGCTTTATCGATGTCTTTACGCAATAATTCTAATCGTGCGCGGCTAATATAAGCGTGAGCTTTCATCCATGGCAGGTTATGTCGCTCAGCTAAATCATGCGCGCGTTGTGTGGCTTGTTCGGCATCCGCTAAACGTTCTAAACCCAATAATGCGAGGCTACGAAAATCCCATATTTCTGCTTGCCAAGTTTGATCGGCATGAGTTTGCAAGGCTTCTTCTGCGCCATCGAGCACAGAAAGCATATCTAAGTAATGATTGAGCAGATAAAGGTCCCAAGCCCATAAAATCCGAGCTTTGCCTTCTAACCAAGCGATTCGACAATTATTGGCGACTTTGACGGCTAATTCATGGGTAGAACAAGCCAGTTGATAGTCATGAGTCATGCGCCAAATATTACCCAGTCCGATAAGGCTTTCGATTAGGATTTCGGTATCATCGACAAGGGAAGCTTGCTCAAGCGCATTAATCCAATACTGTTGTGCGGTGTAATATTTTGCTTGTCCCCAGAAGTGCAGAGCATGAACATGAAAAATTTCGGCGAGATAATCATCATTATCTTGGCTGTGTTGGTGGAGATAAGCTTGCTTAATGGTTTTCAAACCAAGGCGATAATCGCCATTGACCCAAGCGCAACGTGAGAGAATGATCTGTGATTGCAAGATACCCTGAGAATAATCCAACTGCTCGGCTCGAGATAAACATTGCTGAGCGATAGCGATGACCTGTTGAGGTTCAGAATCAATTCTCGATTTTAGTTGTTTAATTTCCTGTTCGAGGAGGCGCTGATGCTTATCCAAATGATCATCCTTATCAGTACCATGCTGATTGATTAACCTTAGGCCATCTTTCCTAATCAAGGATGATTGAACCTTTTTGTGCATGGTCTTTAGGCTTAAGCTTATCTCTATCGACAAGTAATGTACTGTGAATTACTCGATGACACCGTATTTATTGATCTTAGTTCACATTTCTTGATTCACCCCAAGGTGTGGTAAGAAAGTCACTTCCCTCTTAGTCTAGTGTGAATACGTGATGGGGTCGATAGACCTTGTGTTCGAGTCTATAACCTTGATTGAGTACTGAATACCGCCCGCAGGGGATGAAGAGTGTTTTTGCGGGCGGTTTTTAATGCTGCCGGAGGCTACGTTATGATAAAAGCTCTTTTAATGTTAAAGGATGTTGAGTTACGCCTAAGTTTTGTGCTGCGGTGAAACCATATTTATCTTGATAACAGAGGTTATGCCAAGCACGGAAAATATCCAATAACGGCAAGATGCCACCGGGACGTAATTTACGACGCGGCTCATTAATCAGCGATTCAAACAGTAATTGGAAGCGCTGTTGGTAGAAAGCTATTTGACGGGTGGAAGCGATCGATAGCCAATGCTCGGGATCGGGCTGATTACCCGCTAAATAACAGATCCCTTTCGCGCTATTCTGATGATTAATAATCGCCCATCGATCTCGCCACCAGCCCATGAGAACGATATCGATTTTGTTGAATGCATGATGGTTTGACCAGGTTTCATCCTCTTCAACGTACATCAGATGTACGGTGTTATTTTGGATACGAGGTAAGCAAACACTCATTGATGCGGAGCGTAATAAGGGATCTTGTGGCATGAAAATCGTCACAGGTTTATCGCTGTGACACAGATCGAGCACATGCAGATAATGAGCATACGCGGTATAGGGCGGGCGAATTAATGCTCCTTTTGATGGATAATCAAAACGCGTTAAATTCCCCATTGGGTCTTCAACATTGCCTCGCGCTAAAATCGTTTGATATTTTTGATCAATCCGTTCCCGTAAAATAGATGAAGAAACTGACAGCGGGAGGTTTGATTCTGAAGAGTAATCTTTACTGACAAAACGTGCAGGTAGATGATAAGGATCGTGATCGTTCGTTCCTTGCGCCTGTTCATGTATTGAATAGTTGACATGCTGACACAAAATATAACCGGTTTTGGCATCACCCGTTGCCATCCACAGCGCGCCATTATTGCTGCGAGGTTGTAGCGGCAAATAATAAGAGGCTAACTGATACGTCTTGGCGTGATTGACCCATCGAGCGTCAATCATGGCTAATTTACGTCGACATCGGCTGGCAATGTGTTCGACGTGATCATAAAAAGTTTTAGGATTGATGTGTAACTTGCGGCAAATTTCGCGCACAGAATATCCGGTAAACAGCAAGCCGAGTAAGCTCTCTTGTAATAAAAGTTTATTATTCGAACCTGACCATTTATCGACAAAAGTCGAGTGGCACTGTTTACAGCGATAACGCTGTCTGTCGCCACTGTAACCAAAAGCGTGATAAAGGTGCTTGTGAGTGTGCACCGATAAGCCAAAATTTTGACAATTATCGCGCCGACACGCGGGCAAACCATCACTGTGTTGCTGACGTAAGCGATGCAGCTCATTAAGCACATCGCGATTATTAAGTAAGGGGGGGAAAGCTCCACACTCACGACAAACCATCGTTGGCCGCTTTGGGTTCGCATGTTGCAGAACATAATGTTTTGCGTCGCTCAAGCCAAAGTTATCACACGCCAATGTTTTACAAAAGTTGAGTTGCAAACCTTCAGCGGCCGCTGGTAATTGGTCGTTAGACACGATCTCCCCCTCGGGGTAAAAAATTAAAGGTTGATTGCCGTATCGAGCGCAATGGTCATCATCTCATGGAACGATTTTTGACGTTCTTCAGAGCTGAGTTTTTCACCACGCAAAATATGATCAGAGACGGTGAGAATAGCGAGTGCGCGAGCGCCGTGCTCTGCCGCAACACCATAAATACCAGCGACTTCCATATCGACACCTAAGATGCCTAGCTTTTTCATCTTTTCAAAAATTTCTGGCTCTGGAGTATAGAAGAGGTCGGCAGAGAAAATATTACCGACTTTAACTGGAATTTGATGAGCGCGCGCTTGGTTAACTGCGGTTTCTAGCAAGTCATAATCGGCCACTGCAGCAAAATCATGCCCGCCGAAACGGATGCGGTTTACTTTAGAATCGGTTGATGCGCCCATCGCGATCACCACATCCATTAAGTTAACATCATCACGAACAGCGCCACAGCTACCGATACGAATAATATTTTTTACGCCGTATTCAGCCAGCAGTTCGTGTACATAAATGCTCGCGGATGGAATTCCCATGCCGTGACCCATGACGGACAGTTTGACACCTTTGTAAAAACCGGTGTAACCGAACATGTTACGGACATCACAAACTTGGGTCACATCGTCTAAATAGGTTTCGGCGATGAACTTTGCGCGAAGCGGATCGCCAGGCATCAAAATGGTTTCTGCAAATGCGCCTGCTTGTGCGTTGATATGTGGGGTCGCCATCATTTTTCTCCAAGAGTTAATCAGTCACAATAGTTAATTACGATTATTGTTGACTGATGAATGTTCAGTTGCAGCAATACTATCTTGTCGTACCAGTACTCCGTGAGAACTAAGTCACAAAAACACCTTGATAATCTTTTGAATCCCTTATTGATAACTAAATCTGTTTAATTTGATGGCGCAATCGATTTGTTAATCGTTTGAATCACAAAACACTCGTTTTCTCGCTGTAATTTTAGGCTTTTTAGCTGCTTAATCGAATAGGGAGACAAAAGATGCTCAGTTTCATGTACAAAAAAATAATTTGTATAACTTTGCGGAGCTGTGCTATACCTTATACAAATAAAATAATTGTACAACCGTGAGTGATGTTACCCAACATTATCGTCATTAGGAGAAAAAAGATGGAATCGACCCCTATTCGCGTTGGTATTAGCGCTTGTGTACTCGGTGAACCGGTTCGCTTTGACTCTGGGCATAAAGTAAGCAACTTTGTTACCAAAGAGTTGGCCAACTTCTTCGAATTTGTTTCCGTTTGTCCCGAAGTCGGTATGGGGCTACCAGTGCCACGACCAACCATACGTTTAATGTCGAATAATGAACGCATCGCCTTGGTGGAAACAAAAGATGCCAGCCGCGATCATACGGCGGCTTTACTCAATTATTCCGAGCAGAAAATAGAGCAGCTGCAATCTGAACATTTATCCGGTTATATCGTGTGTGCTAAATCGCCGACCTGTGGCATGGAAAGAGTCAAAGTCTACGGTGAACGAGGCGGGGCTGAAAAAAATGGCGTCGGGTTGTACACGCAACAATTAATGCAACGGATGCCTTGGCTACCGGTTGAAGAGGATGGTCGATTAAATGACCCTGTGCTGCGAGAAAATTTTATTACTCGCGTTTTTTGTTTAAATGATTTTTACCAATCGCTTGGCTCACAGCCAACGGCAGGCAAAGTCGTAGAATTCCATTCGCGTTATAAACTCTCTTTAATGGCTCATCATCCGATGTCCTACAAAGCTTTAGGGCGTTTAGTCGCGGAAGTGACCAAATATCCGACCGACACCTTTATCGAGCAATATCGCTTAGGCTTAATGCAAGCACTTACTCACCGTATTAGCCGCAAAAATAATACTAACGTGCTAATGCACATCCAAGGTTATTTTAAACGCTCTTTGACCGCACAACAGAAAGCCGAGTTAGCGCGAGTGATCGATGAATATCGTCAAGGTTTATTGCCTCTGCTCGCGCCTTTAACGTTAATTAAGCACTATTTATCCATGTATCCTGATGAGTATCTTAGTCAGCAGCGTTATTTGGATCCCCACCCACAAACATTGAGATTACGTTATGGACTATGAGGCGAAGCACTATGCGATTCGTGAAGTTGCGGAGTTAACCGGCGTTAAGCCTGTAACGTTACGTGCTTGGCAGCGTCGCTACAGCTTGTTGCAACCTTTACGTACCGAGAAAGGGCATCGGCTGTATACCGAACAGGATATTCAGACGATCCAAACCATTCAGAGCTGGTTATTAAAAGGCGTCTCGATTGGCAAAGTAAGTCAGTTGTTACACAACAATCAGCTACCGGAAAGTGAGGTGCTGGACCCGGGTGGAGAGCTTGAAGCGTGTTCTGCGTTACTGGACGCGTTGGCTAAATTGAAACGAGCCAAAGCCGCGAATGTGATTGCCACGGTAATGAAAGAATACCCTTTGGATATTATTGAAGCGCAGTTTGTGTTGCCGGTGATTGAAGCTCTGGAAAAGGTCAAAGGACCATTACGCTCGCTGCAAAAGGGGCTGTTTAGCAGCCTGATGCTCAGTAAATTATCGAGTATTCTCGAATCGGAAAATAAAGCGGCGCATCGTGGTCCTTGTTTGTGTATCAGCTTTGATGGACACGGTAGCATTCTTGCTTGGCTTTGGGCGGTAATGTGGGCCGAAAAAGGCTATCAAGTGACGTTTATTGAAGGCGTTGACGATATGAGTGGCTTGCTCCAGCACGAGAGTTTGCACGACTGGCAAGGAGTGAGTGTGTTTTCACATCGAAGTTTAGCAGAAGCGCAGCGCTCTGCGTTGGCTCAGTTGAAAACCCAACTGCAGGATCACTTGGTCTTATCCAGTGTTTTGGATGTCTTAACCCATCAGGAGAATGAGTCATGAAACTGGTCTGGTTGCGCCGAGATTTGCGCGCGATAGATAACACAGCATTACAGCAGGCGATTGCCAGCGGTGAATCGGTTTCGGCCCTTTTCGTGGCTACACCTCATCAGTGGCAACGTCATGACTTGGCTCCGATCCAAGCGGATTTCATTTATCGCCGTTTGTTTACTTTGCAGCAAGAATTAGCGGCATTAAATATTCCTTTATTTTACAAACAGGTTGATGACTATCAACAAGCAAGTCAAGTGGTCAGTGAATTTGCACAAAGCTTGTCGGTCAATCAAGTGTTGGTCAATCGCGACTATGAATGGAATGAACAGCAGCGGGATAGCCAAACTGAACAGGCATTAAGTACGCTCGGGATTGATTGGTTAGCTTGTGATGATAAGTGTCTGCTTACGCCTGGGCAGGTATTAAATAAACAAGGGGAGTATTTTAAAGTCTTTACTCCTTTCAAACGGGCCTGGTTGAGTCGGTTTACACCGCCAGTCATCGTTTCAACGCCAACTGCCGCAGTCAATCCGTTGTTAGACTCTGAACACAACGCGTTGTGGAATGAGAGGCAAGACTTTGCTTATCCACGAGTATCGAGTGATCAATGGCCCGTAGATTTTGAAACTGTACGCCACCAATTACGTCAGTTTTGCCAGCAATCGATCGATGATTATCATCAGCAACGTGATTTTCCTGCTCAGGAAGGCACGAGTCGGCTTTCTCCTTATCTGGCGATTGGCATGCTCTCGGTCCGGCAATGTATTGCGCGAATGTATGCGCAATCGCAATCTGCCCTGTTATCTTCTGGCGCGGAAATCTGGTTGAGTGAATTGATTTGGCGCGAGTTTTATCAGCATCTATTGGTGTTTGAAAGTAAATTATCGAAAGGCAAAGCTTTTCATTCATGGGGTGATCAACTGCAATGGTCTGATGATAAGCAAGCTTTTGCTCGTTGGTGTGAGGGTAACACTGGCTATCCGATTGTCGATGCGGCGATGCGGCAATTAAATCAAACCGGTTGGATGCATAACCGATTAAGAATGGTCGTGGCGAGTTTTTTGACCAAAGATCTGCATATCGATTGGCATTGGGGAGAGCGCTACTTTATGCAGCAATTAATCGATGGTGATTACGCGGCGAATAATGGCGGTTGGCAATGGTGCGCTTCCACCGGTTGTGATGGTCAGCCCTATTTTCGAATTTTTAACCCGATCACTCAAGGTGAGCGGTTTGATCCCAGCGGGCAATTTATTCGTCAATGGGTGCCTGAACTGGCCAGTGTGCCTACTGCCT
The DNA here is from genome assembly GCF_013048685.1 of Vibrio sp. A8-1. Classification (NCBI taxonomy): domain Bacteria; kingdom Pseudomonadati; phylum Pseudomonadota; class Gammaproteobacteria; order Vibrionales; family Vibrionaceae; genus Vibrio; species Vibrio sp. A8-1. Next base: position 157,115 of record NZ_VHTC01000004.1, on the reverse strand, counting down.
ATATTCATACGCCTTGGAAATGGCCGGGTGTTAAGTCTCTGTTATATCCTTCACCGATGGTTGATCATAAAGTAGCAAGAGAAGTAACCTTACGTCTCTACAAAGAAGCAAAGGATAATCCTATTGATGTTGCGTAACGGGTTTCTCATTGGTTTACTCTGGTTAAGTGGGCTTGCCTCTTTGCAAGCGGCAGTCTATGACTTGCCTAAAGAGGGCAGTCGCCTAGTCGGGCGGATGCATTATCATGAAGTGCAAGAAGGACAAACGTTGGCGCAGATAGCAGGCCAATATGATGTCGGTTTTCTGGCTTTAATGGCGGCCAATAAAGGCGTCGACCCGTTTCTCCCCCAAGCGGGTTTGGTGTTGACGATTCCTTCACAGGTCATTTTACCTGAGGTTGAGTATCAAGGCATTGTGGTCAATCTTGCCGAGTTGCGTTTGTATTATTTTCCACCTAATACTCAGCAGGTGCATATTTTCCCGGTTGGAATTGGTCGAATTGGCCGTGATACGCCAGAAATGACCACACAAATCAGCCAAATGCGCCGTAACCCAACTTGGACTCCGCCGCAGTCAGTGCGTAATGAGTATTTGCAGCGCGGCATTGAGTTACCCGCGGTGGTTCCTGCCGGTCCAGATAATCCGATGGGTAACTATGCGATGCGCTTAGCCTATGGTTCAGGAGAGTATCTTATTCATGGCACTAACAAAGACTTTGGGATTGGCATGCGCGTGAGTGCGGGCTGTATTCGTATGGATCCGAAAGACATTGAGTGGCTTTTTCACCAAGTGGATCGCGGGGTAAAAGTGCGGATCATCGATGAGCCGATCAAAGTCACGCTGGAGCCTGATCGCAGTGTATACCTTGAAGCTCATGAGCCTCTAACCCGTAGTGATGGGAGTAAAAAATCCCTTGATTTGCCGGTTGAGTTAACTTGGTGGCTGAGCGCCTCTCATCATTCTGACGCACGTGCTCGAGCGGCCATTGCTGCGCAAAATGGTTTCCCTGTACAGGTGGTGGCCCCATCGGTCAGTGATGATTGGTGAGAATCATTTACCTTTGTGATTATCCTAATTCATATTTTTGTCACATATTTGTAATAATGTGCCTTCCGCCAATGGGATAGGGTTACCTAAAATCGTGGTTCCTGTGCTATAGTCCGGCCCGGTTATGGCCATGCAGCCTGTTGCGAACTTGAGTTTTTCCTTGGTTTCGACTCACAACCTATCCATGAGTCAGAGTATTCCACTACGATAGGAACAAGTAAATTGCAGGCTAGGGCGTGTTGATTTTTAGCTGAAAAAATAAACATCGCTAAAGGTAAATTCGCCCTAGGGACATCTTCTCTTGTTCTATCCCAAATGATTTGGCGATAGAGGTTATAGCCACAACGCTATCCGATAGCATCGGTCATTTCTGTTGATGTAAAGGAGCCTATTGTGGCCCAGAAAGACCCGCTTTCGCGCACGCTCAACAGCAAAAAGGAGCGCCGCCACCCACTTGTGGTGTGCTCCTTTTTACATTTTAAAGGGTAAACAGCGTGAGTTAACCATCGCTTATTCCACCCATTAAATCAGCCTAAGGCGCACAACAACGGTTGAGATACGTATCTTTGTGGACGTGAGCTATCGAATAGACTATCCCATTAACCCTCAATCATCATGGAGGATGAAGAGCATATTATGATGAGGTTGTATGAATCATTTAATTTCAGTTGGGGCACTGGAGTCCTTTTTAGTGGCGATCAGCGTGCTGTTTTTAGGCCACTTTGTTAATGCTAGGCTGCCGATTTTAAATAAATTCAATATACCAGAGCCGATTGTCGGCGGTTTAATTGTTTCATGCCTGATCAGCATGCTGCATTTTTATGGTATGGATTTAGAGTTTGATTTACCGCTGCAAAATACCTTTATGCTGATGTTCTTTGCCACTGTTGGCTTGGCGGCGAACTACACACAACTTATCAAAGGCGGGGCCAAGGTGTTTCTGTTTTTGGCCATCGCGTCGTTTTATATCATTATTCAAAATGGCATCGGTGTCTCTATGGCGACTGCGTTAGGCTTGGATCCATTAATGGGCTTAGTGGCAGGGTCGATTACGCTTTCTGGCGGACACGGTACTGGTGCGGCTTGGTCGCAAACTTTCCAAGAGATGTATGGCCTTGATAATGTGCTTGAGATAGCCATGGCATCGGCCACCTTTGGTTTGATCATTGGCGGCTTAATTGGTAGCCCGGTCGCTCAGCGTTTGGTAAACAAACACAATATGGAATCTGTGTATGGTCGAAGCTCTAAAACCCATGAACGGCACCCTGAAATCATCACTTACAACGAAAATGAAGAAGACAAAGTCACCGGAAAAAAGGTGGTTGAACAACTGTTCTTTTTGATTGTTTGCGTGGTTGGAGCGCGATACGTTTCACAATGGGCAAGTACTTTAGAAATCCAATGGCTGATGATCCCTGATTTCGTTTATGCCTTGTTTATCGGCGTGATCATCACTAACGTACTCGAAGTGACGAAAGTTCGTAAGCTCGATACTGAAACCATCGACATGCTGGGAACCGTCTCGCTGTCCTTATTTTTGGCGATGGCGTTGATGAGTTTAAAGCTATGGAATGTGCTCGATTTAGCCATTCCATTCTTAGTGATCCTCACCGTGCAGTCCATTGTTCTCGCTTTCTTTACCTACTACGTGACTTTTAAATTTATGGGTAGTAATTATGATGCTGCGGTGATTGCTGGTGGGCATTGTGGTTTTGGCTTAGGAGCGACACCAACGGCAGTGATGAACATGGGCTCGATTGTCAATCGTTATGGTCCTTCACCACAAGCCTTTATGGTCGTGCCGATTGTCGGTGCCTTTTTTATTGATATTGTTAATCTGATCGTTTTGCAAGGGTATATCAGCATCTTTGGTTAAGTCTCGTTTTGAGACGATGACTGAGGTTAGCGTTTGAATAGCCTTCAATAGAAAGAAAGCCCAAGTCGCTAAACGCCGCTTGGGCTTTCTTTTCCCCTTTCTTTTTTTCCGCGATTGTTCATATCTCCTTCCTACCTGCAACTCTAAGTTGTTTGGCTATAAGCAACCTTTTTCAATCATGATTCTGTGTGAGGGCTGATGCTTGCATTTTTCTCAAATTACGAGAATTAATGGCGATTAATTTGCTTTTTATTCTTATTTTTTGGGAATTAAACAGCAATTGGTTCTAGAAATACAGGCTATTGCTAGGCACCCTGCCAAAGTACCCATTTCAATTAGGGAATCACCGAAATCATACATGCAGTTGAGAGGTAACATGAATCAGGTTATTGCTATTGGTCCCCTAGAGTCTTTTCTAGTGGCAATCAGTGTGCTTTTTTTAGGGCGTTCTATTAATTTTCACATCCCGATCTTGAAGAAATTCACCATACCAGAGCCGATCGTCGGTGGTTTGGTGGTTGCCAGCGTATTGACCATATTACATTTTAATGCGGTAGATATACGTTTTGATTTGCCGTTACAAAACACCTTTATGTTGATGTTTTTTGCTACCGTTGGCCTTGCCGCGAATTACACTCAATTGGTTAAAGGCGGTCTCAAAGTCTTTTTATTTTTGGCTGTCGCTTCTGTTTTTATCGTTGTTCAAAACGCCGTAGGCATTTCATTAGCGACTTTGCTTGGGTTAGATCCCTTGATGGGACTGATTGCGGGGTCGATTACCCTGTCAGGTGGTCATGGGACCGGAGCGGCTTGGGCACAGACTTTTCAAAATGTCTATGGCTTAGATAATGTGCTTGAAATTGCCATGGCTTCTGCGACTTTTGGCTTAATCATTGGTGGGATCATTGGCAGTCCAATGGCGAAAAGATTGATTGATAAACATCATCTACAATCTGACTACGGTATTGGCAATCAAACTCATCAACGTTTTCCTGAGCTTGTCACGTACAACGAGCATGAAGAAGACCGTGTGACTGCTAAAAAAGTAGTTGAAAGTTTAGCTACGATTTTACTGTGTGTCACAGGGGCACATTATGTTAGCCAATGGGTGGCACATTTTCAGATCGCTTGGTTAATGGTTCCGGATTTTGTTTATGCACTCTTTATTGGTGTTGCCATCACCAATCTGTTAGAGGTGAGCAAAATGGGTAAGATCGATACCGAAACGGTCGATATTCTAGGCACTGTATCGCTGTCATTATTTCTCGCAATGGCGCTGATGAGCCTTAAGTTATGGAATGTCTTTGATCTTGCGCTGCCCTTTTTAATTATTCTTAGCGTTCAATCGGTGATATTAGCGCTGTTCGCGTATACGGTGACTTTTCGAATAATGGGCAAAACTTATGATGCCGCGGTGATGGCGAGTGGCCATTGTGGTTTTGGCTTAGGGGCGACACCAACGGCAGTGATGAACATGGGATCGATTGTCAACCGTTATGGGCCTTCTCCCCAAGCTTTTATGGTCGTGCCGATTGTCGGGGCCTTTTTCATTGATATTGTGAATCTGATCGTTTTGCAAGGGTACATCACTCTATTGCGCTAATGTTGATTATCCCCTTTCGAGTTAAAGCGGTAGCATTAAGTCGGAAAGGGATAAGTTCCGTAATGTTCTCTCGATGACGATTAACGCTTTTGTAGGGTGATGAATCAGATTTTACTGACTATTCATTTTGCGCATCTCTAGGTACGATAACCAGATACCATTTGATACTCTCACCGTTAGTGACTGGCGAAAAGGTAGGTATCAGCAAATGGGTTTGGTTGATCACGCGAGGAGTTGGTTAATTAATCGACGATCACGCTAAGGTTAAGTCAGTAAATCGAATCTTGTTCTATACTTATGCATATTGTTCATTACCAAAATATGTGTATTTATTTGAGCGCTAGAGGTTGTGATGCTTGGCTCAACGGAATCAATCAGCGGTCGTCATTCGCAGGATAGTAAGCAGCACACAGCAGGAGGAGAGGAGCATGCATCGTCAGTGGTTTAAAACAGCAATTACCCTGCTGTTGCTTGCTCTGTTAGTCGCTTGTAGCCAAGAAGAATTAGAGCGTCTGGCTGATAGACCGACGTTCTCTTTTGAAGGTAAGTACGATAATCAACACAATCAAGATATGTTGCTCTTCAAAGACGGTGAAGTGGCGTTTGAGTCGAACGGTACTCGTTTGTGGCAACGCAGTTTTATCGTTAAAGATAATCAATTAGCGATACAGTTTCGACAAAGTTCGAAAGAGAAGCGGGATGATTTAGTGATGCGTATTCACGGTGGCGGGGAAGTTTTAACCTGCAGTGCGTGTGCGTTGTACCAGATGAGCCATGTCTGGGTGCGTTTAGATGCAGATCCACAAAACAACTAACGGCAGTGTATGGTTTAGCGGTACTACCGTAAATGCTGGTCGTTGATCAATAAAATCAAGGCAGAGGATTTGATGATCATCATCCCTCTGCCTTGGTTTATTGAGCGTTGCTAGCGGTGTCGATGACGGTTTCCAACACCATAGCAATGTTGAGACAAGATTAGGTAAATAGTCCTTGGTTGAGCAGTAGGTGCACGGCAATACTCGCTACGTAACCCAGCATGATCACCGGAGCCCATTTTAAGTGGCCGACAAAGGTGTATTTACCGTGAGCAGCCCCCATTAAAGCCACTCCAGCTGCTGAACCAATAGAAAGTAAGCTACCACCAACGCCCGCAGACAAGGTAATTAATAACCAGTTGCCGAGCGACATCTCCGGTTCCATACTCAATACCGCAAACATAACAGGGATGTTATCGACAATCGCCGACAAGATACCCAGCGCAATATTCGCCCACACAGGATCCCACTGGGTATACATCAGCTCCGACATCAGACCTAAATAACCGAGCAGGCTTAGCCCGCCGACACACATCACCACGCCGTAGAAAAACAGGAGCGTGTCCCATTCGGCATGAGAAATACGTCGAAAAACATCGAAAGGAACCACAGAACCGAGACGTTTTAACGCGGCCTCATCATTTTTCGCCATCGCCATTGCGGCTTTTTTAGCTAATGAGCTGGCTAATGTTTTTCTGAGGAAATAACCAAAGAATTGTAAATACCCAAGCCCCATCATCATGCCAATCACGGGAGGGAAGTGGAATAGGGCATGAAAAGAGACGGCGGTTGCGACGGTAAAAATAAACAGTGCGACAATTCGTCGTGCGCCGCGTTTCATTTCTACCTGTTCATAAACCGCGTCTGGCTGCTCTTTGGGTAAAAACCACGACATAATGAAAGCAGGGATCAGATAATTGACCACTGAAGGTACAAACAGATCCATAAACTGCATAAACGTGACATGACCGGCTTGCCATACCATGAGAGTGGTAATATCCCCAAATGGACTAAATGCTCCCCCTGCGTTAGACGCTAAGACAATATTGATACACGCCAGATTGACAAACTTGGTGTTGCTACCACCAACTTTCATCACGACCGCGCACATCAGTAGTGCGGTGGTTAAGTTATCGGCAATTGGTGAGATAAAGAAAGCCAAAATACCGGTTAGCCAGAATAAAGTTTTAAAATTAAAGCCTTTACCGACCATCCAAGCTTGCAGCGCATCAAATAAGCGTCGCTCTTCCATCGCACTGATGTATGTCATGGCAACCAGCAAGAACAGCAATAGTTCTGCGTATTCCAGCAAGTTATGTTCGAGCGCTGCTCGTGCAATATCAACATTACCATGCTGTTGATAGGCATAGCCAATCATCGCCCAAATCAGTCCGGCAGCAAGCAAAACCGGTTTCGATTTACGCAGTTGTAAGTACTCTTCTAGCATCACCAGCGCATAGGCGAAGCAAAATAAAATTAAAGAGGCATAGCCAATCGTCGAATGAGTAAGTACAAGTGGTGCGTCATGGGTGGCATTACTTGCAGACGCGAGTTGCGGGATCAATAACAAGCCAAAACCGATCCACAGTCGATTCATTATAGGTACTCCAATAGTCAAAAACCGGCAGAGTGTACTGATTATTAGCTAAGTTGAATGTGAGATAGGTTATAAATGTTTAATTTGTTTTGCTTTTGTATCATTTTGTTAAATTTATCAATCGATAGCAGCATCAGCTTGATTATAAAGCGTTACGTTGCCTTTTCTTGCTAAAATGACACAATACCGATTAACGGCGCTATGAATGCCCAGAAAAGAGAACAGTGATGGCTCGTCCTAAAATTCCTAGACACATTTGTGGTGTGCCTGCACAAACGTGTTTTAAACCTAACGGCATTCCGATGGCACAATTAGAACGCGTCACATTAGCAGCCGATGAGTTTGAAGCGATCCGATTAGTCGATTACCAAGGTTTACAACAGCAAGAGGCGGCGTTGGTCATGGGCGTATCGCGGCAGACACTCGCCAATTTAGTCAAAGCGGCCAGACGTAAAGTTGCTGACTGTTTATTGCATGGCAAAGCACTGATGATGGCAACATCTTCTTCTGAATGAATCGTGGGTATGTTTTCTACCGTCATCGGTTTGATGTGAAGCAAAAGGTCGCCAGAAGTCTCCAACGACCTTAGCGTCGGAAGCGGTTATAGCGAAGAAAGTGGTCGATTTGCTCGGCAACGGAATGATTAAACAGCATGCTCGTATGAGTGGTCGATATTGCGATGTGATCTGTCATGCCAGCTATTTTGGTTTCTTCTACTGTCACTGTGCCATCGGAGTCCAGTTGATCACGCAGTAAAAGGCTGCGCAGACCTAAAGGTATTGTGCCGGCAATACTGCCAAGCTTTTGCGGATAGCGCCATTCGTCATGGTGTTGTTTTAAGCCAAATTCGGCAGAATTACCTAGTGCTGCCCCTAAACCTAATTGCTCAATTTTATTGACGATCGAAGCACCTTGCAAAGGAGAGCCAATAGCAACGACATGGGAGACGGTATCACCAGAAGGCGTGCGTGATTCTAGATAACGTTTAATCACCAATCCGCCCAAACTGTGTCCGACTAAAGCATTATGGGAACCATGAGCGATTGCCCGGTCAAGGCGGCGAAAAATAGTCTCATCATCAATCGCGAGTGAGTTGTAACTAATGGTTTGAGTACGATACCCCAATTTATGCAGACGATGGCTCAGAGGATGCATTACCAAGCCATGCATATAAAGTCCATGAACAAGAATAATCTGCATTGCTTCCTACCTACCTATCTATTATCAGTTAACCTCATCACCGTTACTGTACATGATTTTCGATCAGTTAACCTCGTAAACAGGTTTGAAAATAGGTCACTTCGTGACTAGCCAGACGATAAACGGTGGCTGGCTTGCCACCTTTGCCTTTACAAGAGGCAGCCATTTTATTGGTACTGACGATCACTCCGGTATTGATCAAGCGGCGTTTAATGGTCATACGATTGACTTCGACGCCAAACTTGGCGTAGGCGTCAATAATGTCAGCGACTAAAAACTCTTTTTCTAATGAAAATAATACTACCGACGTGTATTCAACCGCAGCGCGTAATTTTTGCCATGCATGCTGAATTTGTGCGACATGATCAAAAGCCAGTGCCATTTCCCCGTTAAGTAGGGGAGGAAGATCAAACCAATTGGCTCGTTCGGGGTCGATGCCAAAATCTTCGATTTGTTTAACATTAGAAGCGTTTAATAAAGCGTAATGAGAAATGCTAACACTCCAGCCATTCGGATCGCGTTTGGGGTTGCCATCAACCAGCGGATCGCTGATAAAGTTGGGATAGGTATGGACTTTTTGCCGACAAATACGTCGTCTCGCCGCATCAAAATCCTCATCGACCGGTTCACCACCATGAGCGGTCATATCTTCGTCATAGACTATCCCACCGGGCAATGCCCATTTACCACAATCCGGCCGGTTCGGATTAGACCGTTTCACCAATAAAACTTGGATAGATTTTGGCGCAAGACGCAGGCAAATCATATCGATAGTGACAATCATAATGGGCTCTCTTATCAACAACGGGTCTATTCTAGGTAAGTGGATGATGATGGTCAAATGTAAATAACACTTTGTGACAAACATAACTTGGATAATAAACGTGCTGTGATTGTTGCTATAACTAGCGGGTTAATCTGCGTTGTCCCTATTTATAACGAGGTTAATTGGCTGGTGACTAGGTTTGTCACAAAAGTTGACAAACTTGCAAGGGTAATTTATTGTTCGCCAAAAGTTAGCAACACGTTGTTACTAACGTAATGACTGAATAAAACCGAACGAAAGGATGGCATCATCATGAGCGATCGCCTGTTTTCTCCTCTTTTTATCCGCAGTTTGCTGGATCTTGATGCCTATAAAATCAATATGATGCAGGCTGTTCATTCGTTGTATCCGGATGTTGAGGTGCGCTATGAATTGATTGTACGCAGCGATGAAGACCTGAGTGGCTTATTAGAAGAAGTTCGCCAAGAAATCAATCATTTGGCTTCACTGCGTTTTTCGGATGCTGACATTGTTTATTTAGAGCAACATGCCCCACACCTTAATCACACTTTTTTACAGTCATTACGCTATTTCCATTTTCAACCAGAGCGTCAAGTGGAAATGGGGATCATTAAGCAAGAGGGCAAGCGCCAGCTACGCATCGCGATTCAAGGTACGTGGCGAGACACCATTTTGTATGAAACATTAGTGATGGCTTTGATCTCTGAAGTTCGTAGTCGTCGTCACTGGGCGCAAGTGCCCGCCGAGTTACCGATGCAAGTATTGGCTGATAAAGTGCAAGCTTTAAAAGCAGAAATTGCTCAGCGTGGGATCAGCAACTTCTCATTGACCGAAATGGGTACGCGGCGACGTTTTTCCAGCCAAGTTCAGCGAGATGTGATTGCTTACTTACAACAAGAAATCCCCGAGCAGTTATTAGGCACCAGTAATTATCATTTTGCTCGTGAGTTTAATCTCAAGCCGATTGGTACGATTGCTCATGAGTGGTTTATGGGCCATCAAGCGTTGGTTAATGTCGGAGACTCACAACGCGTTGCCCTTGAACAGTGGCTGCGCGCTTTTGATGGTCAGCTTGCTATTGCGCCAACCGATACCTTAAATATTGATGCTTTTCTCAACGATTTTAATGTCCATTTAGCGAAAGCGTATGATGGCGTTCGGCATGACTCAGGTTGCCCATTTACCTGGGGTGATAAGATGATCGCTCACTATGAGAAGCTTGGTATTGATCCTCGTAACAAGCTATTTATTTTCTCCGATGGACTCAACTTTGCGCGAGCACTCGATTTGTGTGAATACTTTGCTGGCAGAGTGCGCGTTTCATTTGGGATCGGTACTTTCTTGACTAACGATCTCGCGGATTGGAAAAATGCGCAAGGCAAAGTCTATAAGCCACTGTCTATCGTGATTAAGTTAACGGAATGCCGCGGTCGACCCGTCGCCAAAATCAGCGATGAGCCACAAAAAGCGATGTGTGAAGATCCTATTTTCCTCGCCAATCTCAAACAGCGTTTCAATATCGAGGTGGATATCGATGCGTTGATAGCCGAGCTGAAACAAAAAAAGCATACCAAACGACATTACATCGCCGCCGCTTAATTGAGTTCTATTTGCTAACCACTATCTTTTTGATGGTGGTTTTTTCTTTTATGGGCTGCTGACTATCAAATGCTTGCTATGATAAACAAACCTTTACCCCAAGAGCGGCATTGGGCATGATGAAGATAGTCTCGACATACTAAAAGAGAAGATTCAATTATGACTTACCACCCAATAAAAACCGCCGTTATTGGCTATGGCTACTCGGCAAAAACCTTCCATTTACCTTTTATTCAAAGTTTACCTGAACTGACATTGTGCGCGATCAGTTCCAGTCAGCAAGCGGCGGTCGAAGCTGATTGGCCACAAGCTCAGTGGTATCAAGATGCAGAGAGTCTGCTGGATAATAGCGATGCTGAGTTAGTTATCATCACCGCGCCCAATGATGTCCATTTTCCTCTAGCAAAGCGAGCGCTAGAAAACGGTAAGCATGTGATCGTCGAAAAACCATTTGTCACCAGTGTCGAAGAGGGACGGGCCTTGATCGCTCTTGCCCATCAGCAAGGTCTGTTACTGAGTGTCTTTCATAATCGACGTTGGGATGGGGATTTCCTCACCGTGCAAAAACTGATTAAAGAGGGACGATTAGGTGAAGTACGCCTGTTTGAGTCACATTTTGATCGCTATCGCCCGCAAGTACGTCAACGCTGGCGTGAACAGTCACAACAAGGTGGCGGAATATTGTTTGATCTTGCTCCTCACCTACTCGATCAAGTGCTGGCGCTGTTTGGTTTACCACAAGCCATTAACGCCCAATGTCGGATGATGCGCCCCGATGCGCAAACCATTGATTACTTCAACCTCATCTTACACTATCCCGCTCACCTAGTGCATCTGCACGCTAACCTCTACAGCCCAGAGCCCAATTTACGCTTTAATGTGTTGGGCACGAAGGCCAAGTTTGTTAAGCAGGGTCTTGACCCACAAGAAGAGTATTTAAAGCAAGGTCGATTACCTGACAGCCCTGAATGGGCAAAAGAAGACTTATATCTCTATGGACAACTATACAGCGAGCAAGGCTCAGAATTAATCGAGACAGAAGTCGGTGGTTATCAACACTACTTTAAAGCCGTGGCCGATGCGATTCGACTTGGCACCGATAATCCAGTTCCCGCTGAACAAGCGCTACAAAATATCCAACTGATAGAGATGGCGCTGCAAAGTAGTGAGACAGGGGAAACTGTGCGTGTAGAATTGCTATAATTCTGTTTATCTATATTGATAAATTGATTCCCTTACGTGATTAGAGTTGCTTCATGTTTAAGCGACTCTACGCTTATTTGAAACGGCTTTTCTCGCTTACTATTTTAAAAAAGCTGGGTGTCACTTTCGTACAAGGTTTCTTGTATAGTATGCCGGTAAAGCCTAAAGAAGCACTGCAGTTAGCGATTTCTGGTTTAAACCCTCAGTTCTCTGTTGGGCTTATCGGTTAACCCTTAATGCCAGCGAACCAGCATTAAGGGCATTATTTTAAACCACGCCTTGCTCTATCATTGCGTCGGCAACTTTACGGAACCCCGCGATGTTAGCGCCTAGCACTAAGTTATGCGGTTCACCAAATTCTGCTGCCGTATCACGAGCGTTGCGGTAAATGTTTTTCATGATGACTTTGAGTTTTTCATCGACTTCATCAAAACTCCACGTTTGCATGCTCGCATTTTGCGCCATTTCTAATTGGCTGGTTGCTACGCCGCCAGCGTTTGCGGCTTTCCCCGGGCCGTAATAAATTTTAGCCGCAAGGAAGACTTCTACAGCATCTTGAGTGGATGGCATGTTGGCTCCTTCAGAAACACCGATAATACCATTGGCGATAAGAGCCTGTGCATCTTGTTCCGTCAGTTCATTTTGTGTCGCGCATGGGAAGGCTAACTGAGCTGGAAAGCGCCAGACGGCGTGCCCATCTTGTGGATAATCACTGGCTGGGATATAGCAAGCGTCAGGATGCTCAGTGAGATACTCTTCTAAGCGCACTTTACGTACTTCTTTTAATGTTTTTAACGTGGCTAAATCAATCCCGGTTTCATGATAAATCGTCCCGTTAGAGTCTGAGCAGGTAATCGGTTTTGCGCCCAGTTCGTAGAGTTTTTCTATGGTGTAAATCGCGACGTTGCCAGCGCCGGAAACTAAGCAAGTTTTCCCGCTTAGCGAGAGGCCGTTGTCTTCCAACATATTTTGTGCGAAATAAACGCAGCCATAACCAGTGGCTTCCTTACGTACCAAAGAGCCGCCCCACAGTAAGCTCTTACCAGTAAAGACACCATCATAACGGCCAGTTAACCGTTTGTATTGACCAAACATATAACCAATTTCACGAGCACCAACGCCAATATCGCCAGCCGGGACATCGCATGTCGGTCCGATATGACGATACAACTCATTAATAAACGATTGGCAAAAGCGCATGATTTCGCCGTCGGATTTACCTTTAGGATCGAAATTGGCTCCGCCTTTACCGCCGCCAATCGGTAAACCGGTCAACGCATTTTTGAAAATTTGCTCAAAGCCTAAGAATTTAATGATGCTGGCATTGACGCTCGGATGAAACCGTAGCCCACCTTTGTATGGACCTAATGCCGAGTTAAATTCAACACGATAGCCTTTATTGACCTGAACCTGTCCTTGATCGTCTACCCAAGGCACTCGAAACATGATTTGGCGTTCAGGCTCAACAATTCGTTCAATAATCGCATGCTGTTTGTATTTATCGTTGGTTTCTAGAATGGGCTGTAAAGAATCTAAGATCTCTTCTACGGCCTGATAAAATTCAGCTTGTGCAGGACTTGTTTTTTGTAATTTGACAATGGTGTTATGAATATAAGTCACGATGTGGTCCTTGTGATGTTATCCCTTGATACTGGACGGTATCCGTTGGTCATCAAATGATGATAGCGATACCGCCTCCTCGTTATTAACAGTAACAGGCTGAGCTTTGGTTATTTTTATAACTGTCACTGATGAGAAATAATGCACGGAAAGTGGTTAAAAATCTATGGAAAAACAAAGGGAAGAGGAATTTTTTGCGAGGAGGAAAATAAAAAGGGATGAACCGTCGCATCCCTTTGTTGATATCAGCAGTCTAGCATGGATAACCAATTAAACGGTTGATGCTATACGGGTGCTTATCGATAAGTAGCGCGTAGCATCCATGCGGTTTTTTCATGGACACGCATTCGGTCAGAGACTAGTGAAGCTGTGGACTCATCGTCTGCTGCTTGAGCGAGTTTCAGTACATCACGGCAAGTACGGATCACTTGTTCATGAGATTGAGTAAGGATGTTAACCATCTCCACGCCATCAGTTAGCCCTACCACTTCTTTAATTGAGCTAAGCTCAGCAAATTCTTTGTAGGTTCCCGGCGCCGCTACGTCTAAAGAGCGGATACGTTCGGCGATATCATCCACTGCAACCGCGAGCTCAGTGTAGTGCTCTTCAAACATTAAATGCAGCTCACGAAATTGTGGCCCAGTAATGTTCCAATGGAAATTATGGGTTTGTAGGTACAGGGTGTACGAGTCGGCGAGTAACCGTTTTAGTCCTTGGGCAATGTTAATGCGATCAGATTCATTGATACCAATATTCATCTTTATCTCCTTTATTGACTTATACCTTTGCGACTTGAACTTACGTGGTATTGGCTAGGTTCGCTCGCCCCAATCACATCGTTGTCTATGGGGGCTTACTCACTTACCGTCTTTCTGTAACGCCAAATTGTTTAGGTATATAACTTTTTAGTTGAAGCTGCAGTGTTGGTTTACTTTGCTTATTTCACGCCCATGATCATCTATGTTCATAGGCTAAACTCTCTGATTACCTACCTGCAACGTCAACGGGTTTAGGTATGAGCACCGATACATACTTCACATAATGGGATAGAACTCGTGATAGATGCAATGCAGTTTGATTATGGTTAATGTTATCGAATGCTATTCAACTACTATCTACCTACCTTGCTGAATCTTCAAGTTATTTGGACGTTTACCTATCAGATTAATCGTTCGAGGCGATTAGCCGCCACTAGCGATATTGCCTATTCTATGCCTCAAGCGCTAAACGTTGAGAAGATTTTCTCTAACTCGTGAAGGTGCGCAAGTTTATTGATGGCAGAACATTCAGCTTGATCTAAAGTGTAGTAGAGCAAAAAGTAACACAATGAAAGTATAAGATTTTTAGATAGAAATCTACCCGTGAATGCGATGAATCATCGCAGCAATGTGTCGCAAGGAGAAGATAATGGAAAGCAATAACACCTCGTCAGGTGGCAAGTGCCCAGTTATGCATGGTGCCGTGACATCGAATGAAATGACCAATATGGATTGGTGGCCTAAAGCGCTCAACCTTGACATTTTGCACCAACATGACACGAAAACGAACCCAATGGGTGCAGATTTTAATTACCGTGAAGAACTAAAAAAACTCGATGTTGCCGCTTTAAAAAACGACCTCAAAGCGTTAATGACCAATAGCCAAGATTGGTGGCCAGCCGACTGGGGTCATTATGGCGGTTTAATGATCCGCATGGCTTGGCACTCGGCCGGAACTTATCGTATTGCTGATGGCCGCGGCGGTGCGGGTACGGGTAACCAGCGTTTCGCTCCTCTCAACTCTTGGCCAGATAACGCCAACTTAGATAAAGCTCGCCGTTTACTGTGGCCAATCAAGCAAAAATACGGCAATAAAATCAGCTGGGCTGATTTGATGATCCTTGCCGGTAACATGGCCTATGAATCGATGGGTCTTAAGACCTTTGGTTTTGCTTTTGGGCGCGAAGATATTTGGCATCCAGAAAAAGACATTTATTGGGGTTCAGAAAAAGAGTGGTTGGCACCGAGTGGCGCTAAAAACAGCCGTTATTCGGGAGAGCGAGATCTTGAAAATCCATTAGCAGCAGTAATGATGGGGCTGATTTATGTCAACCCAGAAGGAGTCGATGGTAAGCCAGACCCACTGAAAACGGCTCATGATATGCGCGTTACTTTTGAGCGCATGGCAATGAACGATGAAGAGACGGTTGCGTTAACCGCTGGTGGTCATACCGTTGGTAAATGTCATGGTAATGGCGATGCGGCGAATTTAGGCCCCGCCCCTGAAGGCGCGGAACTGGATGAGCAAGGCTTAGGTTGGATGAATCATACTAAGCGTGGCATCGGTCGTAATACGGTGACCAGTGGTATTGAAGGGGCTTGGACAACCCATCCAACGCAATGGGATAACGGCTATTTCTATTTGCTGTTTACTTATGATTGGGAATTGAAAAAGAGCCCAGCTGGCGCTTGGCAATGGGAACCGATTAATATCAAAGAAGAAGATAAGCCGGTTGATGTTGAAGATCCAAGTATTCGCTATAACCCAATCATGACTGACGCCGATATGGCGCTGAAAATGGACCCTGCTTATCGCAAGATTTCTGAGCGTTTTTATCAAGACCCAGCTTATTTCTCTGAGGTGTTTGCTCGCGCTTGGTTCAAGCTGACGCACCGTGATATGGGGCCTAAAGCTCGCTATATTGGTCCTGATGTCCCTAAAGAAGAGTTGATTTGGCAAGATCCAATCCCAGCGGGACGGTGTGATTATGACGTTGATGCGGTGAAAGCGAAAATTGCCGCCAGCGGCTTAAGTATTAGTGAAATGGTCTCCACCGCTTGGGACAGTGCTCGTACTTTCCGAGGCTCCGATAAACGGGGTGGTGCGAATGGTGCACGGATCCGTCTCGCGCCACAGAAAGATTGGCAAGGGAACGAACCACAGCGTTTGGCGAAAGTGTTAGCGGTATTAGAGAAGATTGCTGCTGAAGCAGGGATCAGTGTCGCTGATACCATCGTACTGGCTGGTAACCTTGGGGTAGAAATGGCGGCTAAAGCGGCGGGCGTGGCTATCACCGTACCGTTTGCTCCTGGTCGTGGTGATGCAACGCTAGATCAAACGGACGTTGCTTCATTTGATGTCCTTGAGCCGGTGGCTGATGGTTTCCGCAACTGGTTGAAAAAAGATTATGTTGTCAAGCCTGAAGAGCTGCTATTGGATCGCGCACAGTTGATGCGTTTAACCGCTCCAGAAATGACGGTACTGATCGGCGGTATGCGTGTACTGGGGACTAACTATGGCGGTACACCACATGGGGTATTGACCGATAACGTGGGCGTATTAAGTAACGACTTTTTCGTTAATTTAACCGACATGCGTTATACATGGAAACCGACGGGGCGTAACTCGTATGAGATTTGTGACCGCAAAACGGGTCAGGCTAAATGGACGGCAACCCGAGTCGATTTAGTCTTCGGTTCAAACTCGATTTTACGTGCTTACGCTGAGATTTATGCGCAACAAGATAACCAACAAAAGTTTGTGCATGACTTCGTTGCGGCATGGAGCAAAGTGATGAATGCCGATCGTTTTGATCTATTATAATCATTGATTGATTTAATCTGTAAACGTCAATAGCCCCCAAATCTGGGGGCTATTTTTTTAGTAGCACTATGGCTAAGAGAATCTGGCTAGGATGAGGAAGCTACCATTGACTGCCAAAAAGCTTGCCACGCTTCAGGTTTACCATAGTAGGCACTCGGCTGTACGGAGCGCCACTGTCCATTCGCCAATTCAATCATCATCGATGGGAATCCCCGTAATTGATACTGAGCCATCAGTTGTTTGCTATTGGCAATCGTGGCTGGTAAATCAGATTTGGCTTGCTGCATGGCGTTGTGCCATTTATCGTGCTCAATACCTAATTGGCTTGCTAACTGAGCCAATACTTCAGGTTCGGCAACGGTTAATCCTTGTTGATAATGGGCTTGCTGAATTTTTTTCAGCATCGCCAATCCTAGGCCTTGCAATTCCTCAGCGGCGATGATCGCCTGAGCGGTAAGGTAAGAATCAACGATGAGCGGCTGCTTACTGGCAATTCGTGAGCGGTACGCTTCACCAAAAACTTGTCCAGTCACCAAACTAATCTGTTGGTCTGCCTCTAATATATGCGCTCGAAACTCGGCGGCCAATTCGGAGCGTGGCAACATCCCACCCGGGTGTAACTTGAGTGTGATAATCGGCATTTCAGCCAGTGTTTCTAGTAGTGGGCTAGCACCGAAACACCAGCCGCACATTGGGTCAAAAAAGTAGTGAACCTTTACCATTGCATTTCACCCATATGTACTTTCGCGCCAATCTCTAATGCCATTGGTAAACCGGCTTCAGGGTAAAGCTTAAGCATACGTTTGATTAATTGTTGGCTATCTTTACTGGTTTGTTTCGCTTTAGCAAAATCCGTTAAATAGCGCTGAGCAAAGCTAATCGCTGAGGCATCTAATGGAGTGCCGGCAATCATGTGACCAGGGATCACCACTTCTGGTTTTAAGGCTTGCATGCGCTCAAGCTGCTGTGCCCACGCTTGACGGCTCGCATCGCTTTGCGCATCGGCCATCCATAGGTGAACGTTACCGTAGACCGCCACATTGCCCAAAATGGCTTTGTTGGCTGGGATCCATAAGTAAGGGCGATGGGCTAGCTCACCTTCAGCATCGTGGATCTCAATAGTTTGTCCATCAATCGTCAGTGTTTTACCATGATAAGCGGTAGGCAATACCGGCTTCACTGGCGCGTTAGTGCCCATTTTCGGAGCCCAGAATGCTAATTTACCATCCAGCTTTTCTTCAATTGTCGCGCGCACTCCCGGAGTGGTGAGGACTTTCGCATCAGGGAATAGCTCATGCAATACTTCCGCGCCAAAATAGTAATCAGGATCCGCTTGGCTAATAAAAATCGTGGTTAGGTTTTTGCCTGAATCGATGACTTTAGCGGCAATGCGTAAGGCATCGGCTTTGGTAAAGCCAGTATCGATCACCATGGCTTCTGTTGCGCCGTAAACTAAGGTTGAGTTTACATGAAAGCTATTGCCATCGGCGTTGTAAACGTCCAGTGTTAAAGGTTGCTGCGCCGCAAATGCAGTGCTGCTGATCAGTGTAGTTGCGGTCAGTAGAGTCAGTTTTTTCATGATTATTTATCCTAAAATAGAGTATCGAAAGTGGGTTATCGGTTCGGGAGCTATCATACGAATTAGACTTGTTCGGATATATAGCTAATAATTGACATCATTGTTTCTTAATTCGAACTAATACGATGGATAAACTGACCGCGGCTCAAGTATTTCTCGACGTTGCGCTTACGCAAAGCTTCACAGCCACAGCCGATCGACTGGATATTTCGCGGCCGATGGTGACTCGGCACATTGAAACCATGGAAAGCTGGTTACAAACGCGATTACTGAATCGAACCACACGTAAGGTGTCGTTAACCACTGCTGGAGAGCAGTGTTTAGAGGCGATTAAACTCTGGGTAGAGCAAGCTCAGCAGTTAGAACATCAACTGATGGATAGTCAGTCCTTAGCGGGAAAAATTCGTATTGCGACCAGCATGTCGTTTGGTTTTGCCCAGCTTATCCCAGTGGTAAAGCCGTTCCTCGCCAAGCATCCGCAAGTTGAGATCGATATTGATGTGCAAGATAAAACGGCGGATCTGATTGCTGAGCGGATTGATTTGGCAATTCGGATTGCCGCCGATCCGGATCCTTCGCTAATTGGTCGCCCGATAGCAAAATGTGAGTCGATATTAGTGGCTGCACCCAGTTATTTAGCCGCGCATCCGGCGATCACGCAGCCGAGCGATCTTACTCAACACGCTTGTTTAGGATATAAAAATTTCGAGCGACATATTTGGCATCTCACAAAAGGTGAGACATTACAATCGGTGGAAGTGAGCTGCCGTTTGACCGCCAATGAGGCGACCACTTTGCTTCACGCTGCAGTGCATGGCATGGGTATCGCGTTGCAGCCAACGTATTTAACCAGTGGTGCGTTAGCAAAAGGTGAGGTGGTATCGGTTTTAGCCGACTGGCAGCCAAAAACCATGTCGATTTATGCTTTGTATCCGTCAAGGCGACATTTATCACCGGCGGTCAGGGCATTGATCGATCATTTAGCGGATTACTTTGCTAGTCATGACTGGCAGGATATTGTTTTATAGTTATATCCCCGTCCTACCTGCAACTCCAAGTGATTTGGGTATAGATAAACGTGAAGAGTAAGTAAAGAGAGGTAAGCAGAGCGAGCAATGAGCTGGCTCTGCTTATTGATTAAGCCAGTGCGCCTTGTTGTTGCGCTTGTTTTACCAATGCTTGACGTTGAGCTTCCATTGCTGATTGCACTTCACTTTCCGTATGTGCGTCTTCTTCCACTGCCTGTGGGACAAATACATAGAACTTGTTAATGGTCATCGTTGGATCTCAATGTTGATGTTGGAGTCTAAAAAATAGAGGATGTTAACTCAGTTAACATCCTCCTTGATGCTTATTTTTTAGGCGTAGATACTAAGGATGAATTTATCAGTAGTCAACCCTTTCGCTAGCCAATCGTTTAGACATCATATGTCGTGGAAGCGGTGTCACCACCAGTACCAGTCCAGTTAGTATGGAAAAACTCACCCCGTGGGCGATCAATACGCTCATAAGTGTGTGCGCCAAAGTAATCACGCTGAGCTTGCAGCAAGTTCGCTGGTAAACGAGCGGTGGTATAGCCATCGAGGAAAGTGAGTGCTGAGGTCATGCACGGCATCGGGATGCCGACTTCCATTGATTTCGCCGCGACTTTACGCCATGCGCCAAGGCAGTTATCCAAAATGCCTTTGAAATAAGCATCAGAGCCTAAGAAAGCAATGTCTGGATTGGCGTCAAACGCATCACGAATATTACCGAGGAAAGCGGAACGAATAATACAGCCACCGCGCCACATCAATGCTACGTTGCCGTAGTTAAGGTCCCATCCGTTTTCGTTAGAGGCTTCACGCATCAACATAAAGCCTTGCGCATAAGAGATGATCTTCGATGCCAACAAGGCTTGACGAAGCGCATCAACCCATTCTTGTTTATCACCTTCCACTGGAGTGATGGTTTTTGCAAACAGTTGTTCCGCTGCAACACGTTGCTCTTTAAGTGCGGATAAGCAGCGAGAGAATACGGACTCAGTGATGAGCGTCAGTGGAATACCCATGTCTAAGGCATTAATCCCCGTCCATTTACCCGTGCCTTTTTGACCAGCGGTATCAAGGATTTTTTCCACTAATGGTTGGCCATCTTGATCTTTATAGCCAAGAATATCGGCGGTAATTGCCACCAAATAGCTATCAAGTTCAGTTTTGTTCCACTCGGCGAAGACTTTTTGCATCTCGTCGTGGTTCATACCCAAGCCATCTTTCATAAACTGGTAAGCTTCAGTGATGAGCTGCATATCACCGTATTCGATACCGTTATGAACCATTTTCACGAAGTGACCAGCGCCATCGTTGCCTACCCAATCACAACAAGGTTCACCGGCTTCAGTTTTGGCTGAAATACCTTGGAAAATCGGTTTGACCGCTTCCCAAGCTTCTGGTGCGCCACCGGGCATAATGGATGGGCCAAAGCGCGCGCCTTCTTCACCACCCGATACGCCAGTACCAATGAAGTGAATGCCTTTTTCGCGTAGCGCGGCCACACGGCGGTTGGTGTCTGGGAAGTTGGTATTACCACCGTCGATAATGATGTCACCTTTATCGAGTAAAGGAACTAATTGATCGATAAATGCATCCACCACATCTCCAGCACGGACCATCAGCATGACTTTGCGAGGCGTGGCGAGCTTATCGACTAAGTCTTGTAGTGAGTAAGCACCGACAATCTTGGTGCCTTTGGCTGGGCCTTGTAAAAACTCATCCACTTTCGCGGTAGTACGGTTATAAGCCACCACGTTAAAGCCGTGATCGTTCATGTTGAGAATTAGGTTTTGGCCCATTACTGCTAGGCCGATTACACCAATATCACCTTTCATTTATTTCTCTCCTTTACGCAATCTTTTTCGCTGCGTCTAAATCTAAAAACCACTCGGTTTCACCCGTTGTCGACTGAATTTTTGCTGCTGGATAAGGTAACTCTTCCGCAGGAGTAGTGTGAATTTCATGGACGATATCTGCTTTGCCTGCGCCAAGCACAAGATAGCTGATCCGTTTCGCCGCTTGTAAAACTTTGGCGGTTTTTGATACTCGTAACTGACCTGATTGAGGTTGAGTTGCCACCACCGATAAATGTGGGTCATGATAATCCGTCACGTCAGGGAACAGTGACGCCGTATGACCGTCGGCACCGACGCCAAGTAATATCCAATCGAAGACGGGAGTACCGTTCTCGCTGGTGATGCATTGCAGCATTTCAGCGGCAAAGCGCTCAGCTTCGGTGTGTGGATCCGCTTCACCGCGAATACGATGAATATTTTGTGCAGGGATCGCCACTTGGCTAAAGAGTAACGCATTGGCTTCGCCATAGTTGCTTTCTGGGTCATCCGCTGCAACGCAGCGTTCGTCACCCCACCAAAAATGCAGGTTTTGCCAATCAATCGCTTCAGCGTAGGGCGCACTTGCGAGTCGTTGAAAGAGCATTTTTGGCGTGCTACCGCCAGAAAGGGAGATATGTACTGGTTGGTTCTGCTGGCTATAGCGCAGCATCTCATCCGCCAGCGTATCCACCACCTGCTGTGGTGTTTGAAAAATTTTATGATTGATCATAGTTCGCAGTAATCCGTGTCAGTGAGATTCTTACAAGGGAAACGCCATGCGCGGCCATCTCGCTCCAGTAATTGATCGGCTTCCATCGGTCCCCAGGTGCCGCAGGCATAACCAAACAATGCTTGTGGATCTTGCTTGAAATCGAGGATTGGTTGCACAAACTTCCAGCACGCTTCCACCGCATCAGTGCGGGCAAATAAGGTCGCATCACCATTAAGTGCATCCAATAAAAGGCGCTCATAAGCGGTGAGCATTTTGGTTTCGGCCAGTGAGGTGTAATGAAAGTTCATCGACACTTCTTTGGCTTTAAATCCAGCGCCGGGTTCTTTTAAGCCAAAGCTCATTTGAATGCCTTCGTCCGGTTGAATACGAATGATCAGCTTATTGTCAGGGGCATTTTGGCCAAACACTGGGTGCGGGGTACGTTTGAAGTGAATAACCACTTCGGTCACGCGGGTTGGCAGGCGTTTGCCAGAGCGCACATAAAACGGAACCCCATTCCAACGCCAGTTGTTGATGAACATTTTCAGCGCAACATAAGTTTCAGTGCGCGAATCATCGGCAACGCCCGGCTCGTCTCGATAACTGGGCAGGAACTGGCCACGAATGTCTGATTCTGTATATTGACCCAGTACGAGGTTATTGCGTAAATCCGCCTCTGAAAGAGGTTGTAAGCTTTGTAAAACCTTGTTCACTTCATTACGGATAGAGTTGGCATTGATTTCTGCAGGTGGCTCCATGCTGACCATCGCCAACACTTGCAGTAAGTGGTTTTGGAACATATCCCGCACAGCGCCAGAGCCATCGTAATAGCCGCCACGCTCTTCAACCCCTAAAAATTCCGCGCCAGTGATTTCGACGTAATCAATAAAATTACGGTTCCAAAGGGGTTCAAACATGCCATTGGCAAAACGGAATACCAGCAGGTTTTGCACCGTTTCTTTACCCAAATAATGGTCAATGCGATAAATCTGGTGCTCAGCAAAGTGACGATGAATTTCAATATCGAGCGCTTGAGCTGACTGCAAATCGTAACCAAAGGGTTTTTCGATGATCAAGCGCTTCCAGCCGTCTTGTTCATCATTTAAGCCATGGGCAGCGAGACAGGCAGGAATGACGCCATATAAACTCGGTGGGGTGGCGAGATAGAATAAGGTATTGCGTTGCTGTTGTTGATACTGCTCGGCGAGCTCAGTCAAACGCGTTGAGAGTTTGGCATAATCGTCCATGTCGGACGTATCAAGTGCTTGATAGTGAAGATGTTCACAAAAGGCATCAAGAATAGCTGGCTCGGTTTGCTCTAATTCACGCAGTGAGCGTTTTAATTTTTCACGATAAGAATCGTCACTGTACTCTGTACGACTGACACCTAAAATAGTAAAGGATTCAGGTAGTTGCTTACTTGCATATAAATGATACAGAGCAGGCACTAACTTTCGATAAGTTAGGTCGCCCGATGCACCAAAAATTACGATGCAACTGTTTTCAGGTATTACCATCATCTTTCCCTTAAAAACGAGGTACTTAGCATGCGCCAACCCTAGCAGCGCAATACCAAAATAAAAAGTAGGTTTTGACTATTGTTGGTATCGTCAAAACCGATATACCTGACCACTTGAGGCGATACGTCCAAGTCGTGAGGTATGGCTTAATCACGCTGGCTAGCATGATTAAGCGAGGAGGGTATTGTCTACGACAATTTGACACACATCAACTATTGATAGCGCAATCGATTAAATATTAACGCTATCTCGTAAATAGGTTTTTACGGTCGTGATGTAGGATGAGGGGTCAAAGCTGGTAAATTCAATGTTGGTTAGAAACTGTTGTGCATAATCGAGATACACGTGTTGTTCTAAAAAGAGCAGATAGAGTTTAGGGTCAATATGCCCGCTGGTGGCCATCGTCGTCATGATTTGCATGGCTTCTTCCAGACTCTTGCCTTTTTTATAGGGACGATCGCTAGAGGTCAGCGCTTCAAACACATCAGCAATCGCCATGATCCGCGCAGGAATCGACAGTTGCTGTTCGTTTAATCCTCGTGGATAGCCTTTACCGTCCATACGTTCATGGTGACCACCTGCAATGTCAGGCACTTGCTTGAGGTGCTCAGGATAGGGAAGCCGTTTTAGCATCACGATGGTTTGTACAATGTGATCGTTAATCATAAACCGCTCTTCTTCGGTTAAGGTGCCGCGGCGCACTCTGAGGTTATACAGCTCACCTCGGTTATAGCGCAGCGGTTTGGGCTTAAGCACAAAGCCTTCTTGTTCTATTGTGGCTAGCGGATCGCTATCCCACGGAATCTGGTGAACGATTTTATCGGCGAGCACGTTTTCCATCACCGGTAAATTGGGCTTGTTGGTGTGGCGCTGTGCTTCTAACCAAGAAATACCAATCTGATCGTCTAAGGTACGCTTCCATTGCCGTTGAGCAATCTGTTCAAGACGGGCGATATCTTGATCCGTCATTGATTCACTGCCGATGTTGCACTGTGCGACAAAGGCAAAATCATCATCAAGGGCTTGCTGTTGCTCAGAGAGCGTTTTTTTAAGTAAATCAGGGTCGCCTCCGGTAGCGAGCCCTTGCCAGTAATCGGCTTCAGCCTGAACTTTAAGCAGTTCAAAGCGCATGCGTACTTCATGAATTCGATCATAAATGGTTTCCAGTTTGGTGGCTTTATCGACCACGAATTCTGGAGTGGTGACTTTACCGCAATCGTGCATCCAAGCGGCGAGCATTAATTCTTCCCACTGCTCGGCTGATAAGGTGAAATCAGGGAAATAGCGCTTATCTTTAGTGGCAGCTTTGGCGAGCATTTTGGTTAATTCAGGCACTCGTTGGCAGTGACCGCCGGTATAGGGCGATTTAGTATCAATCGCCGAAGCGATCAAAGTGATAAACGCATTAAGCATCTGCTTTTGTTGCTGCATTTTATCAATATTATCTTTGGCAATTTCAGCAAAACTGAGCACTTCACGCAGGAAGGCATGTTTATCCGCTTGAGCTTTAGTGATGGCGCGTTCGTAACCTAAATTCAACACACCAATCAATTGGCGTGATTTATTGAGCAGCGGGAAGAGATAAATGTCGCTGTTATAGAGCTGCTCTTTCAGTGGGAACAACACATTGTCGTTGCGATTCAAATGTACCGTTTGTCCTTGGCGAAGTTCAGCCAATAACCAAGGTGTATTTTGTACCAGTGAATTAATATCAATTTTAAACGGAATGATCGCATGATTGGCCGCCGTGGTGAAATGCTGCTGCTCGTGGTTGTAGGTATAGAGCAAAATCGTTTCAGCTTTGGTGATCAAATAGCTTTGATGAGTAATCGTTTTTGCAAATACCTCAAAGTCTTGGTTAGAGGCGGTATCACGCAGCAAGCGCAGTAAATCATGTAAGGTATGTTCCATTAATTCGATGGATTTCGTTAAATCCGCTACTTCTTTAATGATGCTTTTCGGATAGCGAGTTTTTTGGAAATCAAAGCGAGAGATATTATCGGTTTGGACAACTAAGTTACTGAGGGGACGAGCAAGACGCTGAGCAACAAACCAAACGATAATGAAACCTAAGCCGAGCATCATAAAAGCGGCCCCAATTTGTCGATTACGCATACTGAGCAATGCGGCAAGAAGTTCCTTTTGGGGGGTTGCTTGAGCTAACGATAATTGAACGTGTGGACTTAATGCAATAGGGATTAAGGTAACCGACCAGGTTTGCCCATTAAAAGCCACATCGCTAAATATCGCTTGTTGGGTAACACGTTGTGCTACACCGGCAAAGACACTGGTGGATAATTTTTGATGGGTGATCAACGCATCATCGGTTAATGATAATGGACTATTATGTTCGGCTAAAAGACGAAACTGTTGATCAAATAAGGCTAATTGAGTGTTAGCCGAGTAAGCAATCGTCGCCAATTGTTGAGATAAGCTATCAAGAGTGAAGTCTGCGCCGACTACAGTGCTGTTATCCCTTGAACGACGTGAAAGAGTCACTCCAAAAGTTTGTAGAAAGTGGAAAAAATAGGGGTCCGTTAAACGAATCTGACCATCCTCATGGGCATTTTGATACCAAGGACGCTCACGCGGATCAAAGATATTGTTACCATGTTCACGGCGATCAATGGTCTGAAAATCGTTATCTAAGAAAATAACCGTATCTTGCCCATTGGTTCTAGTTTGATTAATGAATAGCGTAGCCTGATCAGGTGCTTGAAAGCGTAATCGAGTTTGTGGGTTGAAGAGTGGACGAATCATGGTGAAATCACCCTTGTGATTACCAAAATAGAGGGCGACAAGATTATCGTTGCGTTCAAACACTAAACGTAGTGAAGCTAAAAAATGAGAATTTTCTGTTGGTAGTTGCTCCATTTCAATAAAATGACTTAATGCCATAAAGTCGAGAGTGGTTAAAATAGGGGTAATACTTTGTTGAAAGGCAACTTCAACCTTTTTGCTATTTTCATGGCTGATATTATCCGCGATATTACCCATCAGTTGACGTGAATGGTAATAACTGATGGAAATAAGAGTGATACCAATCAAGCTCACTAACACCATAAATAGTGTGCTGATTTGTATGCTGAGAGAGAAATAACGCTTCACCATGACGATGCCCTAAGCTATGCAATGGAGTAAGTATTGTTCACGTCGATTGACTTGCCAAGGTAGCTGATCGATTGTGTGAATCTAACCTGACTTTATTGAGTAGGAATTGGATAGATTAATAGATTCGTAGCGAACTTGTATTGCAGCTGATTGGTAAGCCGATGGCATGACTGGTAAACTGTAAGCTCACTAAATAAAGGGAGTTGATTATGAAACTTACGGTCGATACTCATACCCATACCTACGCCAGTGGTCACGCTTATAGTACCTTGATTGAAAATGCCAAAGCGGCTCAGGAGAAAGGGCTGCAGATGTTTTGCACCACCGACCACGCCCATTCGATGCCGGGCGCTCCCCATTACTGGTTTTTTTCCAACCAACGTATTTTGCCGCGATTTCTACATGATGTGGCGATATTACGTGGCGTTGAGGCGAATATACTTAATCTTCAAGGAGAGATCGATCTCCATTCTTCTGTTGATCAAAATCTCGATTGGGTGATCGCCAGCTTTCATGAGCCCGTATTTAAACCCAGAGATAAAGCAACCCATACCCAAGCGTTAATCAATACCATCAAAAGCGGTCGAGTGGATGCGCTTGGTCATTTAGGGAATCCGAATTTTGATTTTGATTTCGCTGCGGTTGTCGCTTGTGCTGCTGAACATCATGTGGCGATAGAAATTAATAACAGTACCCTAAAAGGCCATAGTCGAGTGGGCAGTGTTGATCGTTGCTATCAGATAGCCGAAGAGGCCAAAAAGCACGGAGCATGGTTAACTACGGGCAGTGACGCCCATTTTTGTCATGATGTTGGTAACCTGACATTAGCCAGTGAGTTGTTAGACAGCTTAGCGATGGATAGCGCTAAAGTGATTACTCACACTCCTGTACAGTTTTTAGATTTTTTAGCATTAAGAGGAAGAGCCAGAATTAGCGAATATCAGGATTACTATCGTTAATGATGTGTTGGGATAAGTTGTATGGAGTCATGAGTGGTTTTCGACTTTTGGTGACGTCACTTTTTTCAATCATTGACTATAATGGTGCAGTAGAAGTCTTAGATAGCAAATAACTAATACGATAATAACAAGGAAGCCAGTGATGCAAAAAAGGATCATTAAATCGAGTGTGTGGTTAACAATCGGATTACTGTTGAGTAGTCAAGTATGGGCAGCGGATGTCGATTTGCGCCAAGTGATGCGTCAAATGAGGGCTGAATTTTCTCAGGCGGCGAGCGCGCAAACCGTGCAAGAAATGCAAGTCCCTGTCACTAAGTTAACGGAGTTAGTAAATAAAGCCCAACAAGGTCAATATCCTCCTCGTCGACATGATGTTTATCAAGAAGGATTCACTAAGCTAATGGCGGTGTTGGATCAGTTGAGTGATGAACTCGACAGCGGTCAGTTAGCTCAAGCTAAGCTCACCTTGAGAGAGGTTGATCAATTACGTATGGAATACCATCGAAGACGCTAACGCTTTACCTTTTGTTGTCATCAAGCCCAAGCTCATCGCTTGGGCTTGATTTATTCGGGCGTCGGCATGGTTAATTTGGGTTTTAAATGGGCTAAGACAAAGTCGATGAAAACTCTTAAGCGCGCTGGCATGTACTTAGTCTGAGCATATTGCATGGCAATCGCTCCGTGGTAGTTACTTTTTATCGTCCAGTTTTGCAGCAGTTGCACCACTTTTCCCTCGGCGATGGCATCTTGAACTACAAAATCGTGAAAGATACCAATCCCTAAGCCACTTTTTACCGCATTTAAGCGGATTTGGGATTGATTGACTGCGTATCGACCGGTGACAGCAACGGTATGAAATTCATCCTCTTTAAGAAAATCCCAAATATGATCGCGTTCGGTTTCAGCTAAATAGAGACAGTCGTGCTCGATGAGTTCAGTGGGATGAGCGGGTACTCCACGTTGCTGAAGATAATCTGGGCTAGCGCATAGCACCAAATTTGTTTTACAGAGTTCACGCATCACTAAATTTTCATCGGGTTTATCGGTCAGCTTAAAGGCGACGTCAATATTATGTCGAAATAAATCGATTTCACCATCGGCGGCGCGTAGTTTTAATTGGATATAAGGATATTGCTTAAGAAAAGGCAGTACAAAAGGCTGCAGCACCGAATGCAGAAAAGCTTCAGGGGCGGCGACGGTCAGTGAACCGGATGGCTCACTATGATCAGCATCAGATAAGTCAACGGCTTGTTGAGCCGCGTTAATCATCACTAAGCATTGGTCGTAAACCCGTTGCCCGGCTTGAGTGATCATTAATTTTCGCGTGGTACGCTCAAACAGTTTGACATTGAGAGCCAGCTCTAAGCGAGTGATCAGTTTACTGAGCGCTGAGGGAGTGACCCCAAGCTTATGAGCAGCAGCAGTAAAACTGCCTTCGTTGACGACCAGTATAAACGTCGCAAGATCAGGAAGTAGACTGATAAGTTTGGTGTTAAGCATAGTGCCTGTGCTTATCTAATTAAGTGTTAATAATATTAACCTCAACTCCCAACTTAGGAAGGAGGATTGGTTTTGCTTACCGCTTTTAACAACAGTACTTTTAACAATAGTGATCGGTTCATTTTTTCTCGTGGCGACACAGAGACGAAATCATCGGCAATATGGTTGTTTACTTTACAGAGTGCAATGCGGTTATTTTGAAAAAGCGCATCATTTTGGCAGATTAATAACCAAATCGTCGCTATGTATCATTATTAATATTTACTTTTGTGACTTGTGCCAGAGATTTTGTAGGGAGAATGCAGTGTGGGATATATGCCATTGATTAATTAGTCATTATTTATATGAAAGGTGATGTAATCCCCTTCCTCAATCACCCGCTAATCATTAAAAAAGGGAGCGAATAGGAACGGGTTCCGTATATTCAATCGATGGACTATCGTTGAGTAATTCGACAATCGATGATTCACCTTCGATGACGAGCACCTGTTGGTCATCGAAGCTATCAATTAAGGTCAGTTCCAAACTTTTTAGTAATTCGAGCGCCACGGCTTTTTTATCAGTATGGTATTTGACATAAAAACGTGACGTAGATTGATTTTGTTCGATGGTGCTATCCTCCGCAAGAAAATTGGTCTGAGTGGCAGTGGGGAGTGGTGATAAGCTGGTTATTATCAATAGTAAGGATGCTAACATAATGGCCTCTCTTCCTTAATCAATATCCTCTGCCTCTTTAAAGCTGCAGCGGTGTTGGTTTCTCTTTGTTCACCCTGCCTGCGACTTTTAGAGGTTTGGATAGGGTGTCGTCTTATCATCGTTTATGTTTTGAAAATAACGATCCCCAAGACAACATGGACAGTAAATCAAGGGGATCGCGCCGTTTGACGACCTGACATTTTAAGCCTAACGAGAGGAATTAACCTCGCGGACCATTACACCCCGCATCCAAATAGTTTTTCGCTGCGAGTGCATTCACTAACCCGTAGCCAGTGCGATTATCTCGACCCGGGACATCCAAATCCAGAGCGGTTTGAGTTAATGCTTGGCGGATTTGTTTTGCAGAGCACTGTCGATGATAACTCCACACTAAGCCTGCAACGCCTGAAACGTGCGGTGTTGCCATCGAAGTTCCATTATAGTACTGATAATCTTCACCGGTACGAGTGGATACGGTAATGTCTTGCCCGACTAAAGCCGCCAATTCTTGCCCTACGTTACGATTAACACTGACAGACAATAACGGATGAGTGTCGTATTGATCGAGAACAAACGGGTTTTGGAGGCCAGGACGTTGCTGATTACTGTAGACAATCGCGGCTAACGCGCCAGCATTGTTACAGGCTGCAACAGCATTAATTTCTGGACGAACGGATGGCGTTTCATTAGCGATTCGTTCAGTGAGACAAATTTTGCCACGCATATCGCCACATTGATAGCGACCAGAGCTCGTATCACATAACGCTAAAGGTGCGGTGTATTGCCCCGCAATCGGTGCCGATTCAAAACCAAAGCCATTATTATTTAAGCGATTATGTGGCACGACGCCACGGCGAAAATAATCACGATCTTCAGTGATTATTGTTGATAAAACCCCTTCACCTACACTGACGGTAGAGAGTACGGCAACTCCAGGCGCAGCGATTTCTACTTGGTTAGTGGCTTGAGAGAACGAAGCATGATCGTAATTGCTGTCGACGGCAGCGACAGACATCACTGAATCATAAGAGGCAGGATAACTGTGTGCGGTATTACCGGAGTTACCCGCAGCGGCAATCATTAATACTCCTTGTTCATACAATGCATTCATTGCATTTTGTTCGGTGCGGCTTGATTGACTACCCCCTAAGCTCATGTTGACAATTTTTGCCCCATTATCCGCACAGGTTTGAATCGCTCGCACGAGCGTCGATGAATAGCCCCAACCGGATTCATTGAATACTTTGACAATATGTAGGTTAACATTTTGATTTGGTAGTAAGCCTTTTACACCTTCGTTGTTGGCGATGGCGGCAATCGTACCCGCGACATGGGTGCCATGGGCATTGCTGCTACCCGGAATGTACCATTGCCCAGTTCCACGATCGTTCGTCCCTGTGACTCGGTTACCGCTCAAATCGTTATGGGCGAGGTCGTAACCAGAATCAATGATACAGATGGTTTGATTGCCAGCTTGACTATCCTCTAACTGATCGGCTTTAACGGCAAAGTAACCCCAAGGTGTGGTTTCGCTCATTAAAAAACGCGGTGGGTCGATTTCTACATACTCGACATCTGGGCGTGAACGGAGGGCTTCAACGCGCTCTTCTGCAAGTTTCGCGCTGTATAAAGCATCATGACCAATAGGTTCAATATCACTGGCTTGTACCTGTGATAATAGAGCTTGCTGACCAATTCTCGGCCCCCAGAATGGGTTATTGGCCATCGAGAATGGCTGTTCATCTTGCTTAAATTTGACAATGTAACGAGTAGGAATATTCGCTTCATCAAATGCCAGCGTTGGGTGAGCTATCGCGGAAGTCGCACTGCCGGCGACAATCGCTATTGTACCTAGTTTAACGTA
This sequence comes from Vibrio sp. A8-1, assembly GCF_013048685.1. Classification (NCBI taxonomy): domain Bacteria; kingdom Pseudomonadati; phylum Pseudomonadota; class Gammaproteobacteria; order Vibrionales; family Vibrionaceae; genus Vibrio; species Vibrio sp. A8-1. The sequence goes on along the minus strand of NZ_VHTC01000004.1, from coordinate 125,379 downwards.
ACGTTTTAATTGGTTTTTTTTTATCATTTGCCCTGTCCTTTTTGAGCGATATTTTTGCAGGTTGATCATCCTATATTACCCAGTTGACTTGCAGCTACTGCGCTATTTGGTTCACTCACTCCAATCGTGTTGTTACTGATACTCATGGAGAATCATGGATTTGTCAGCAACGTCAAGTCGGTTGGTCAGATCGTATAATCAACCGCGAACATTTCATATTTTAATCATGTCACTGCGCGAGATTTCATAATCAAGACTAATGACTTGATCACGTATAGCGCAAAGTAATTAAACAGAAAAGAAAACAATTATAATTAGTATTTTTATTGAAATAAGATCACAAAATAAACGAATTAAGTTAATAGGTTCTGATTAACTAACTGATATTTATGTGGTTATTTTGTTTTTTCTTATCAGGATGATATCGGTATGAAAATAAATGACGATAGGAGAATCGCGAATTTGACCTTAGTGCCACAATTTTTATCAGTCACTACTTATTGTCATATAACTCAGGGTAATATGTTTTGATTCACTAATCAGATAATGATGTACCAATTATCTACCGTATACATATGGGGTATAAATATGAATATATTAACGTTTCTTTTAAGTGTAACTTTACCTATTGGTACATCGGTTACTCCTACTCCCACTTTTTCTATTCCTGAAACTGTGCAGGCAAACTACTCAGTGGCTCCTACAGGTAGACAAACTTATACCTATGTGCGTTGCTGGTATCGCACGAGTCATAGTCGTAATGATCCTGCAACCGATTGGCAGTGGGCGACAAATAATGACGGCAGTTATTTTACTTTGGAAGGTTACTGGTGGAGCTCGGTCGGGTTAAAAAATATGTTTTATACTCAGACCTCACAAAATACCATTCGTCAGCGCTGCGAACACACTTTAAGCATTAACCATGATAATGCGGATATTACCTTTTATGCGGCGGATAATCGTTTATCTTTAAACCATACGATTTGGTCGAATGATCCTGTGATGCAAGCCAATCAGATTAACAAGATCGTCGCCTTCGGTGATAGTTTATCGGATACGGGCAATATTTTTAATGCCGCTCAGTGGCGTTTTCCTAATCCAAACAGTTGGTTTTTAGGGCATTTTTCTAATGGGTTGGTTTGGGCAGAATACCTTGCTCAGTCTAAAAATATGCCGATCTATAACTGGGCGGTTGGTGGCGCTGCCGGAGCGAATCAATATGTGGTGTTAACAGGTATCACAGGTCAAGTGAACTCTTATTTACAGTACATGGGTAAAGCACAAAATTATCGTCCAGAAAATACCTTATATACTTTGGTCTTTGGTTTGAATGATTTTATGAATTATAACCGAGACGTTGCTGAGGTTGCGGCTGATTTTACTACGGCATTACAACGTTTAACTCAAGCTGGTGCGAAAAATATTTTAATGATGACGCTACCGGATGTGACTAAAGCACCGCAGTTTACCTATTCGACACCGGCGGAAATTGATTTAATTCGCGGTAAAATTACCGCATTGAATACCATTTTAAAGCAGCTAACCGCGCAATATATCGTACAAGGTTACGCGATTCATCTGTTTGATACTCATGCATTATTTGATTCAATGGTCGCTGAACCGGAAAAGCATGGTTTTACCAATGCCAGTGAACCTTGCTTGAATCTCACCCGTTCTTCTGCGGCGGATTATTTATATCGTCACCCGATCACCAATACCTGTGCTCGTGATGGTGCAGATAAATTTGTATTTTGGGATGTCACCCATCCAACCACGGCGACTCATCGCTATATTTCACAAACGTTATTAGCCCCTGGTAATGGACTGCAATATTTTAACTTTTAACCTCTTGCGTGTTTTTTAGTCATCGAATCAGCCTGAAGATGCTTTGTGTCTTCAGGCTTTTTTATACTGATGTCGTTCGTCGAGCGGTATCGCTTGCTCTTATGCGATGGTTGAGTACATTGGTCGCTAGTTATTAGTCAATGAGGCTGATTTGTGAATTAAGTTCACGAATGCTTTTCCGCAAAGCGAGATAATCCCATTCATAGGCTTCTATTACACTAACTATCTAATCTGCTGGAGATAACGGCAACCAATAAGGAAAATGCAATGTCTTGTGATTTTTATCAACAAATACGCCAACAGCTTGATGATGTTAAAACGGAAGGTCTCTATAAGTCTGAACGCGTGATCACCTCACAGCAACAAGCGGCGGTTTCTATCTCAACCGGTCAAGAAGTACTTAACTTTTGTGCCAATAACTATCTTGGTTTGGCGAACCATCCGGCTTTGATTGAAGCGGGTCAACAAGGCATGGCGACGCATGGTTTTGGGATGGCTTCGGTGCGTTTTATCTGTGGTACGCAAGATATCCATAAACAGCTTGAAGAGAAGCTTTCCGTCTTCCTTGGCAAAGAAGATACCATTCTTTATACCTCGTGCTTTGATGCGAATACCGGGTTATTTGAAACTTTGCTTGATAAAGAAGATGCCATCATCTCTGACGCGCTTAATCACGCTTCAATCATTGATGGTGTTCGTTTATGTAAAGCGATGCGTTTTCGTTATAGCAATAACAACATGCAAGAGTTAGAACAGCAGCTGATTGCCGCTGACCAAGCGGGCGCGCGCCATAAACTGATTGTCACGGATGGTGTTTTCTCTATGGACGGCGTAGTGGCGAACTTGCCAGCGATTTGTGATTTAGCGGACAAGTATCATGCTTTGGTGATGGTTGATGATTCCCATGCGGTGGGCTTTATGGGTGCAAATGGCCGTGGTACTCATGAATATCATAACGTTATCGACAGAATTGATATTATTACCGGAACGCTAGGCAAAGCCATGGGCGGCGCTTCTGGTGGTTATACTTCCGGTAAGAAAGAAGTGATTGATTGGCTACGCCAGCGTTCACGTCCTTATCTGTTCTCAAACTCCGTCGCACCAGCGATTGTTGCCGCTTCTCTGCGTGTCTTGGATCTGTTAGCTGAAAGTGGTGAATTACGCGATAAACTGTGGAGCAACGTAGCGCATTTTCGTACTCGTATGGAAGCGGCAGGTTTTACCATGGGCGGCGCTGATCATGCGATCATTCCGATTATGCTTGGTGATGCGAAAGTGGCCGCTGAGTTTGCTGAGCGTGCATTAGTGAAAGGCATTTACGTGGTTGGTTTTTCATTCCCGGTGGTACCAAAAGGTCAGGCACGGATCCGCACGCAAATGTCAGCGGCTCACAGTCGCGAGCAGCTCGACAGAGCGATTGATGTCTTTATTCAAGTCGGCCAAGAGATGGGGCTTATCAAATGAAAATAAAAGCATTAGCCAAGCTAAAAGCAGAACAAGGCATCTGGATGACCGAAGTCGATATGCCAGAGCTGGGTCATAATGACTTACTGATTAAAATCAAAAAGACCGCTATTTGCGGTACCGATGTGCATATTTACAACTGGGATGAATGGTCACAAAAAACCATCCCTGTGCCGATGGTGGTGGGCCATGAATACGTCGGTGAAGTAGTTGGCATTGGTCAAGAAGTTCGCGGTTTTGAGATAGGAGATCGCGTTTCCGGTGAAGGTCATATTACTTGTGGTCACTGCCGTAATTGCCGCGGCGGTCGTACTCACCTTTGCCGCAACACCATTGGCGTGGGGGTGAACCGCACCGGTTCATTCTCAGAGTATTTAGTGATCCCAGCGTTTAACGCGTTTAAGATCCCCGATGGTATTTCTGATGATCTCGCGTCTATCTTTGACCCGTTTGGTAATGCGGTTCACACCGCTTTATCGTTTGATTTAGTGGGCGAAGATGTGCTGATCACTGGAGCAGGTCCAATCGGGATTATGGCGGCGGCGGTGGCGAAACATGTTGGTGCGCGCCATGTGGTGATCACTGATGTTAACGAATACCGCCTAGATTTAGCGCGCAAAATGGGTGTAACGCGAGCGGTTAACGTGGCGGAGCAAAAGCTTGAAGATGTGATGAATGAACTGGGCATGACAGAAGGCTTTGATGTCGGCCTTGAAATGTCTGGAGTGCCAAGTGCGTTTAGCTCAATGCTGCAAACCATGAATCATGGCGGACGCGTCGCTCTGCTGGGCATTCCACCTTCATCGATGGCGATTGACTGGAATCAAGTGATTTTTAAAGGCTTAGTCATCAAAGGCATTTACGGTCGTGAAATGTTCGAAACTTGGTACAAGATGGCCAGCCTCATTCAATCTGGCTTAGATTTAACCCCAATCATCACCCACCACTTCAAGGTCGATGATTTCCAACAGGGTTTCGACGCTATGCGCAGCGGCGCATCCGGCAAAGTGATTCTTGATTGGCAAGCGTAAATTTTCTTGGGTAATTCTATCCGTATCAACCAAAAAGGAGCTGATTAAGCTCCTTTTTTATGTCGTCATTGAGGCATATCTTTCTATCTACAGTTAGCAAGTACGGTCTCGATATGACCTTGCAGTCGAAATAGCGCCATTTTAGGTGCAATCTGCGTTGCAAAATGAAACTGTTGCATATCGCCTGGTTGATTATTACACTGCTTTGCTTTTTATTAAAGCCGTAGCTTATGTCTTTAATGGTTGTTGCTCAGTTAAAAGACATAAGCCGCTTTGGTTTGTTATTAGCAGTGACGAATGAATTAACAAGCGATCTGATTATCCAGCACTTCGAACTGACTTTTATCCCATTCGGTGAGATTATCGGTGACTTTGCCAATCAATGGCAGTAAACGCCCGGCGTCTCTTTCTTTAAAAGGGTGATTGGTGATCACCGCAAACCCTGCGATGCAGCATTTGCCCCCTTTGGCTTGAATGAATTGAGCAAGTGTTCGCACGGCTTCTTCGCTGTAAGATTCAATTTTATAGAGATGGCCCATAATGCTTTCCTCTAAACGTGGTATTCAGCATGATGACGAGTGAGCGCTGAGTTATTTTTATTAAGCATATTTGGTGCCAGTTTATATTGATTGGATAGGATTGATGTCAGGCCTATCTGATCGTTAGCTAAGAAGATTCAATAATCGCGGTTTCATCAATGTCGTATTTGCGGATCTTACGCCATAAGGTTGTCCGGCCAACGCCCAATGCTTTAGCGGTTTGTTGCAAATGACCCTGATGATGTTTTAACGCATGAATAATGGCATTTTTTTCCATTAATTCGAGGCTTTGAATGGGTTGCGCTTGGTCGGTGCGTTGACGAATTCTATCGGGTAGATCGCCAAGGCGGATAACACGATGAGCCGAACTGAGCAGAACTTTGTCCATCACACTCAATAGCTCACTGCGATTACCGGGCCAGCTATAATCCAAGAGCCTTTGCAAAGCGTCAGCGGCAAGCGTGTAGTTGGCTCGGTCGACAATATGCGAGATAAGGCTACGAGTATAATCGAGCGCTTCACGCTGCGGAGGAATACACACCTCAATCCCTTGCATGGCGTAACACAATTGACGGCTAAACAATCCTGATTCGACTAACTTGTCTAAATCAGCACTGCTGGTGCTGATCACCCGCACATTAACGGGAATCACTTGCTGACTATGTAAACGAGTGAGAAACCCGGTTTTTAAAATCGCTAATAAGCTCGCTTGTAAGGTAGGCGGTAGATACTCGACATGTTCTACAATCAGTGTGCCATTGTAGGCCAATTCAAATTTCGATGGCTGACTTTGTTGATCATCACCCAATAGCGCTTGCGCCAATTGTTCGGGTTGTAAGGCCGCACAATCAATAATCATCAGTGGTGCGAGACGTTGTTGGCTTTTATGGTGAATGGCTAACGCGAGCGAGAGTTTACCGACGCCATCTTCGCCTTGCAGTAGTACTGGCACTGAGACTTTTGCCGCTTTTTCAATCCGCTGCTGACATGGGTGGCCTTCTAATAACCACAGGTTTTCGCCCGGTTGCCAATAGTCTCCGCCAATAAAGTGACGTTCATGAGACTGGGTTAGTGGTTCGCTAGGATGAAACAGCGCCATCACTTCACCGCTACTGAGTGGTTTAAGTGAGAGGATCACTTTCAGCAATTGATGCTGACAATCGACCATGACTTCGACTTTTTCCAGTTTGGTTCTCTCTGCTAAGGCTTGCTCAACCACGGGCGGAAAATGAAATAACGCTTCAATGTGTAGGCCAATATGACTTTCATCTAAGCCCAACCACTGCCGAGCACAGTGATTAATGTATTGCACGTATCCTGACGCTTGCCAAGTGACCACGCCTTGCTCTATTCCTTCTAACAGTACATCACGCTGGGTCAGTAGCGTATTGGCTTGAGTGAGGCGCTGCTCTGAGCTGAGTAGCGTTTCAATTTCCCGAGCGGCACTTTCGATTAATGCATCGATCATCATGGTGTGTTGTTGGGTTTCCCCAATTAACGTCAAGCTTGCCAGTAACTCGCCCATGGGATCGAAAATAGGCACCGCCGAGAAAAACCAAGGATGCAGCGCTTTACTCAAATGTTCGGCTCCGCTTGATAACTGCGCTTGATGAGTGACTAAACAGCGCTCGATGGCATGATTGCCGATCCGTTTATCTGTCCAATCTGCTCCGACGCATAAACCTAGGCTTGATAGCGCTTGGCTAATTGTTGCCGCCCCTTGCAGGTGTAAGGTGATCCCTTGTGCATTGGTTATGCAAAATAACCAGGCGGGTGCGCGTAGCTTTTCGGTAATCGCATCTAAGACTCGTTGAGTAAAACAGAGTAGATTTTGTTGTGACTGCAGAGTCTCATTCAGTGTTGAGCCTCTTAAGTTTTTGGGTGGTTGCCAAGCTTTCGCTTGGCAAAATTGGCTAGCTTGCTGCCACTGTTGATAGAGTTCGGTTTGCTGGCCTTTCGTAGGTAACCAGCCAGTATCGACAAAAATTTTCCATTGTTTATAGGTATCGGTAACCATAAATACATCTGCGGGTAGGGAGGCTGGGGATATCGTAACAAGAAGCTCACCAAAAAACGAATCCCCCAAACAAGATGGGGGATAAAGAGTACCGTTAGGCGGTGGTTAAGGCATGGGTGGTGAGTATCGCCGCATAGACTTGGTCTGCACTCACTGGGAATGGCATGTTATGAATGGTTTCGCCTTCGGCGCAGGCCATTTCTGACACCGCCATGATTTGTGGTAGGTCGATGGTGGTCACGCCCATTTCATGCAAGTTGGTCGGTAAACCCACTTGACGGCAGAAAGCCAACACTTCGGCAAACTCTTCTTTAGGTGCATTCTCTAATACCAATTGAACTAAGGTACTAAACGCGACTTTTTCACCATGATAGAGGTGATGACACTCTTCCAGTACGGTTAAACCGTTATGAATCGCGTGTGCGGCCGCCAGCCCGCAACTCTCAAAGCCGATGCCACTTAAATAGGTATTGGCTTCAATGATGTTTTCCATCGCTGGAGTAACCAGACCTTGTTTCCCCGCCATCATCGCGCTGTAACCATCTTCTAATAGCGTTTGATAACAGGTTTGAGCAATCGCAAAAGCGGCTTTAGTGGCGAGGCCTCCTGCCATGGTCGCCTTACCAGAAGCAATCGCTGCCCGCGCTTCAAAGTAAGTGGCGAGCGCGTCGCCCATTCCTGCAACCAATAAACGTACCGGAGCTTTGGCAATAATTTCACTATCGACTAACACCATATTCGGATTAGCGGGGAAAAATAGGTATTCGCTGAATTCGCCTTGTTCGGTGTAGATCACCGCCAGTGAGCTAGTCGGTGCGTCGGTAGAGGCAAGGGTCGGGATGATCACCACAGGTAAACCTAAGTAGTAAGCGACACTTTTCGCGGTATCGAGGGTTTTACCGCCGCCGATACCCATAATCACTTGCGCCTGATCCTCTTTGGCGATCTGAACTAAGCGTTCAATTTCATTGCGGCTACATTGACCATGAAAAGGCGATAGGGTGAGATGCATGTCGAGGCCAGCAAACTGAGTGGCTAGGCTATCTTCAACCAGCGGTAGAACCATCGGGTCGGTGATCGCGAAAGCCCGTTGACCAAAGCCCGTAACATGACGAGCTACTTGATGAATAGCGCCTTTGCCTTGAATGTATTTGCTGGGTGAGATTAAGATTTTTTCCACGTTATTGATCCTTATTATTTGCATGAACCATTTTTATAATGAGCCTGACGGTGAGAAGAGATGCCGTGCTCGGTTGGCTCTAGTAGTAAGAGCTTTGACTTGACTTAGCAATCAATTTTGTTAACCCGATGACGAATCGAATCCTTGTTTCACATTTCATTGCTTTTCGCCGCCTCTCGTTAAACAAGGAAAGACACAGTTCACAAATTTAACTCGATTGGTTCACTATGAAACGCTGGGGTAGCTCTGAGAGTTTCATAATGAAACCATTGGCTGATAAATTGCTTAATTTAGCGCTCGTGGTAGAGTTTTGGGCTAAAAATAGCCTGGAGCGATGTCTGTGTATAATGTGTTTGATGGCCACTTTTTGAGCTATTCTCCTTCCCCTGTTGCAGTGATTAGCGGTGGTGGTCAAGGCCACGAGCCTCTGCACAGTGAATTTGTTGGTCGAGGGATGCTGGCCGCCGCATGCATTGGTGAGCACTTTACTGCGCCATCGGCACTGCAAATTACCGACCATGTGAACGCGCATTTTTCATCGTCAGTACCGATTTTGTTTTTAGTGAAAAATCACACCGGTGATGTACTGAATTTTCAACTGGCTACCGAGTGGTTAACCGAGCAAGGTTATTGGGTCGATTTTTGTCTGGTTGATGATGATTGTGCCCCTTTGCCAGACCACTGCTCGATGGGGGGCAAAGGACTGGCGGGGATTGTCTTACTACAAAAACTGCTGGGTGCTTACAGTTTACAATTGGCCGGTTCGGGATTGTCTGGTCAACAACAACTCAGCGTTTTGGTGGAGCAGGCCCGGCAATGGACAGCACAATGCCATACCATCAGCGTAGGTTTTGTAGGGGCTCAAGCTCCCGAGCCAGATCAAGAGCTTGAACAGATCAAAGTCGGGGTAGGTCTGCACAATGAACAAGGGATTATGCAGTTAACCTCAGGGACATTTTCCGAGGTGTTGCAACATTTGCAGCAGCAGCTAGCGAATGCGCCACTACGACCTCGATTACAAATCCAATGGTCGAGTGCAACCCATGATTGGCAGCAGCAATTTATCATTGCACCCTTAGTGGCTCATCCACGGTATTTATTGTTAGTGAATGGTTTGAGTGGGCAAAATCAGCAGCAGTTGGGCCACCTCTGCCAATGGGTCAGTCAGCACTTAGCCCAGTGTGAGATGACCATCGTCGACTCGATTGCACAAGCGGTATGCCGTGGCGCGCATCCTAATGCTTTTTCTGTTACTTTATTCGCCCTTGATGTTCGGGCTTTATCTTGCTGGCAAGCTCCAGTGGATACTGCCTATTGGCAATGGGGGAAATAAACCATGCTTAGCCAAGCGATGGTCTATCACTGGTTACAGTTGCTCAGCCAAAATTTACTCCAACACAGTGAATACCTTAATCAGTTGGATGCCGAAATTGGTGATGCCGATCATGGTGTGAATATTCAACGTGGCTGTACGTTACTGGTCAGCAAATTACCGAGTTTAGCGGACATGAGTATTGCCCATTTATTGCAAAATTTAGGGTTTGTGTTTCTTTCCGGCGTTGGAGGAGCGAGTGGCCCTTTGTATTACACCTTGTTTCAGCGCGCGGCGCACAGCGTGGAAGGTAAAACGGCGCTCAGTGTCGATGATCTCTATCGAGCATTATTGAATGGCCAGCAAGGGATAAAAACGCGCGGCTATGTACAGTACCAAGATAAAACCTTATATGACATTTGGTATGTCGCGACACAAACCTTAGAGCGCTGTGTGGTTAATCAACAGACCATGGCGCAAAGCCTAATTGAATTGGAGGATGCTTGCCAACAAGCGGCTCGTGATTCGATTGCTCTGCCCGCTAAGCGCGGTAGAGCGGCCTACTTAGGTGAGCAAAGCTGTGGGTATTTGGACCCTGGGATTGAATCAAGCCGAGTGATGATCGCCAGTTTACATCAAGCATTTGCACATCTCTCAACTGCGTAGTTCGGTTTCTTCCCCCTTCTTCTCTTGATCTTGTATTTGAATAAAGCAGCACCAGTATCGGCTGCTTTACCTTTCTATTGATACTCCCCACAGTAACGCAGCGATTGGTGCGACTTTTCTCGTTATCGTGAAAGCGACAAAGCCCAGTCTTTCTGGTGATTCATCAACGTTTAGGGACCATTCTCTGGTTCTTTTCACGACATATTGTCTAAGCTCACAATCTAATTCGAGGGACGCTTAGCGGTGTTTCATTATGAACCAATCGTCGAATCAATGACGTTTCATTCTGCAACGTGAGATTTTTTTTGCTGTTCGCCGTCCTCATACGCACAATCAAGGCTGTTGATTTACTTTCAATCCAAGGAATAACGTGATGACTCAATTTTTTATTAATAATAAAGAGCAATTGGTAAATGAAGCGATTGAAGGGGCCGTATTAACCAGCCCTTGGCAAAACCTAGAACAACTCGATATCGACCCACACATTCGCATCGTGGTTCGCCGTGATTGGGATAAAAGCAAAGTAGCGATTATTTCTGGCGGTGGTTCAGGCCATGAACCGGCTCACGTTGGCTTTGTGGGTAAGAATATGCTGACTGCTGCGGTGTGTGGCGATGTGTTTGCTTCGCCCAGTGTTGATGCGGTGTTCAATGCCATTGTTCAAGTCACCGGTGACGCGGGCTGTTTGTTGATTGTTAAAAACTACACCGGCGACCGGTTAAACTTTGGTTTAGCGGCAGAAAAAGCCAAGCGTCTCGGTTATCAAGTTGAAATGGTGATGGTCAGTGATGACATTGCCTTGCCCGATAATAAGCAGCCTCGTGGTGTGGCGGGTACCTTATTTGTGCATAAAGTCGCGGGCTATGCGGCGGAGCAAGGTCAATCGCTGGTGATGGTTGCCGAAGCGGCGCAAGTGGCGATTCAACGCACCGCCAGTATTGGCGTGGCACTCTCCAGTTGCCATTTACCGGGTGAAACGCACAGCGAGCGAGTCGCTCCCGGTCATGCTGAGCTAGGGTTAGGCATTCACGGTGAGCCCGGAGTTTCGGTTTTAGCAACCCAAAATAGCCGCGATATTCTGGCTATCATGATTGAAAAGCTGCTGAGCGCTTATCCGTTAACGGCTGATGATAAAGTCGCGGTGCTACTCAATAACTTGGGTGGCGTATCCAATCTTGAAATGAGTTTGTTAACGCGCGATCTGTGTCATTCTTCTCTTGCGTCCTCAATCCAGTACTTAGTGGGTCCAGCGCCCTTGATGACGGCGTTGGATATGAAAGGCTTCTCTCTCTCGTTATTGCATTTGAACCCGCAACTGGAAACGGCATTACTGGCCCCAACCGAAGTCAGCAGTTGGCCAACGCCTTTAGCGGTCAATGATGTGGCGCGCCGCGTAGTCGAAAAGCAAGCCGATCAACTGCACTATCAAGCCTCCGAGCATGCTGAGCATCAAATGATCGTTAACTGTATTTGCCAGACCTTGATTGATAATGAAAGTGAGCTTAACCGTCTCGATAGCCTCGTTGGCGATGGCGATACCGGCTCTACCTTTGCTGCTGGAGCTCGACAAATCTATCGTGAGAGTCAAGCTAATCAATTGCCATTCGCGCAAGTCGATAAGTTATTAGGCGTGGTGGGTGAGCGTCTTGCGACCGTGATGGGCGGTTCAAGTGGCGTGTTACTGTCAATTTTCTTTACCGCGGCGGGTCAGCAGATGAGTGAAGGGCAACCACTGGCGAGCGCATTAGTGGCAGGACTAAATAAAATGAAACAGTACGGCGGTGCTGAGTTGGGTGATAGAACGATGATCGATGCGCTGCAGCCTGCACTGGAAGCGTTAGTGGCTGGGCAAAGCCTAACCGAAGCGGCAAGCGCCGCCGAGCAAGGCAGTGCTTCCACCGCGTTAATGAATAAAGCCAATGCTGGGCGCTCGTCTTATTTAGCCAGTGACAGTTTAAGCGGTGTTAAAGACCCCGGTGCGGTTGCGGTCGAAAGCGTCTTTGCAGCGCTTACCAAGCTGAATCGCTAAGCTTTAGCGATTAACGATTTTTTATCTTAGCCACCGGTTTTCCGGTGGCTTTTTTATTATCGAAGCAACTCAATATTCCTCGCATCCTCTTGTGTTACGCCTATTATTGACAACGATAACGATTATTATCCTTATGGATTAACATCGTGATTTGTACGGCTAACCGAGTCTGGTTATAACCCATGGTTCATTAACTAAGTAGTGAACATCATGGGATTAGAGAAGTTGCTGGACGCGATAGCGGAGCAAGGCTGGTATGTGTGGGATGATTTTTTAACGCCCGATCAAGTCAGCCGTTTACGGTCTTGCGCCCCAGAAAGTTGGCAGCGAGCGCGTATCGGCCGGCAAGAGGAAGCCCAGCGTATAAGCCAGATCCGCAGTGATAAGATTCAATGGCTGAGAGAATCGATGGGCCAGCCAATACAAGATTATTTGGAGCGGATGGAGCAGATTCGCCAGCAAGTGAATCAAGACTTCTTTTTAGGGTTATTTGAATACGAAGCGCATTTTGCGAAATACGAAGCCGGTGATTTCTATAAAAAACATCTCGATGCGTTTCGCGGTAATGAAAATCGCAAGTTAACTACGGTGTTTTACATGAACCCCAATTGGTGCGCCGCCGATGGCGGAGAGCTAAAACTTTATGATTTGAACGATCAGCTGATTGAGACGATTGCGCCTATCTCAGGTCGTTTAGTCGTCTTCTTATCGGAAAAATTTCCTCATGAAGTGCTGCCGACTCAAGCGGAACGGTTCAGTATCGCGGGTTGGTTTCGAACTAACGGGGTAACCGAAAACCGCTTGGATATTGCTCGTTAATAATAAGCACGAAGCGACGGATGCGCTTCGTGCAATGATTACCTAAGTCTATCTACGCTCATCAAGAGTCATACTGTGGTGCAAGGTAAGTACAGGTTGGACGTTTATTCTGGATAGGTTTTTTTTAAATAGTCGCTTTGCAGAATGTACATCCGTTTAACGTCGCGGTAGCGGCCATTAATGAAAAACTCTTGTACTAAATGCCCTTCTTCAATAAACCCGCATTTTTCATATAGATGAATCGCTTTATCGTTTTCAATCGATACATGCAGATAAATTTTGTGTAAATTGAGAATGGTGAAAGAGTAATCCAGCGCACGATGAATTAAGGTGCGCGCAAAGCCTTTACCTTGATGCTCTGGGGTAATGATGATTTGAAATTCAGCACTGCGGTGGATGTAGTTAATTTCGATGAGCTCGACTAAGCCAATCAGATCTTTTTGCTGATTCTCAACCACGAAACGCCGTTCGGCGTTGTCATGAATGTGTTTGTTGTACAACTCTTCCAGTTCATCAAACGATTCATACGGCTCTTCAAACCAGTAAGACATAATGTTGCGGTTATTATTCAAATTATGAATAAAGCGCAAGTCGCCGCGCTCTAAAGCTCTAAGAGATAGCTGGTGTTTCATGGATAATCCTTATTATTCTTTTATTGTATTTAACTGTACATCATAGTGGTTAATGGGGGCGGATCTCTGCGAACTAAGATGATTTGCTTCGGTTTATCTTTATTTTAGTTGAGCCGTGATCATCTGCGCGAGAAGATTTAAGCTGGGTTGCCATTTTTTTTCATCATTCAAATTTGCCACGCTAAAGCGAATACAGTGAGTGAATTGATGTTGGGTCGCAAATAGATGCCCTGGCAAGAAGCTGATTTTTTTTGGTAGACATTGTTGGTAGAGCTCGTAAGTATCGATATGAGACGGTAGTGTTAGCCAGTTTAAAAATGAACCTTCTGGATGACAGAGGTGGTATTGTCCCTGTAATCCTTGTTGGCCATTGAATGCTTGGTTCAACATGGTGGTAAACTTTTGCTGGCGATATTGATATAGGCGGCGCATTTTAGCAAGATGAGTTTTGTATTGACCGGAAGAGAGAAACTCAGCCACTGCGGATTGTATTAAATTTAGGCTGCCCATGTTCTCACTGAGTAAAATCTTATCTATTTTTTCCATGTATTGTCCAGCAATTATCCAGCCAATTCGAAGTCGAGAATCTAACGTTTTAGACAGCGAATTAATATAAATAACTCTATCGTGGTTATCCAAACTTTTTAGGCTGGGGATTGGGTCGTTAAACCCTAAATAACCAAAGACATCATCTTCAATGATTGGCAGTGAAGATGTTTTTTCTAGCAGTATTTTACGGTGTAGCAGTGGCATCAATGCCCCTGTTGGATTAGTAAAATTAGGCGTAAGCAATAACGCTTTGATTGGCCAGCGCTGTAAAGCATCAACCAGTGCATCTAGATCAATCCCAGTTATTGTGTGGCTGGGTATTTCCACCACTCTTAACCCTAAAGACTCGATTAACAATAAGGTACCAAAATAACAAGGCGACTCGACGGCCACGATGTCTCCCACTTGAGTGAGCGCTCGAAAAGCTAAGCTGATGGCTTGTTGTGCTCCATGAGTAATGGCAATGTCTCGACTCTGGGCAAAGATACCGCTCTCTTGCGAAAGCTTTGCTAGCTGTTTTACGAGTTGGTTATTCCCCGGTGGCAGTTGATAGTGACTGGGAATATGCGTTTGTTTACGACTGTGACGTCCGATATGTGCATACAAACTACGAATGGCACTAGAGTCGATATTCGGGTGTGCGGAACCTGCTGACATCTCATAGTGTTTGATTGGATTGGCCAGAATGTCTTTCGACATTGACAACAAATCGACTTGGCGAGGTGTTTGCTCACTGATTTCTAACGATGACGGTGGTGGTGAAACACAGTAACCACTTCTTGGCTGAGCGTACACCCATCCTTGAGCTTCCAACACCTGATAGGCTCGAATGACGGTATTTTTGCTCACCGATAGGGCAAGGGCTAATTCACGAATGGATGGTAGTTTTTCGTGTGAATTAAACAAACGTTGCTCAATGGCATGGCGTAAATACGCTTCAACTTGTTTATATTTGCAAATTTTGACCATTCTGTACCCGTTGAAATAATGGAAACTGTGCCTTTTTGTTTTTCTGTACCCAATTAAAGTAGCGTAATTGTTATCCTCATGGCGAGAGATTTTCTATGTTCATTAAAATGATCCCTTTTCTGTTTGTCATATTATGGTCTTCAGGCTTCGTGGGTGCTCGTTATGGGCTGACTTATGCTGAACCTATGACATTGCTCAGCTTGCGTATGCTGTTAACGGTACTTTTATTCGGAGGTTTGCTGGCTCTTTTTAAACGGCAATCTATCCCAAAAGGGAAAGCACTATGGCACGCAAGTGTTGCTGGTTTACTGATTCATGGGTTGTATTTGGGCGGAACTTATCAGGCGATTTATTGGGGGATGCCGGCAGGGTTAACCTCATTGTTAGTCGGCACTCAACCTGTGATGACCGTTTTGCTGTTGGTTATCATGACGCCACAACGTTTTACTGTTAGTCAATGGATTGGGCTGGGGATAGGATTTGTCGGTATCAGCTTGGTTTTGCTTGGTAACCTTGAGTGGCAATCAGAAGAGAAGCAATGGGCAGCAGTAGGAATGTGTCTTCTCTCTTTGTTTGGCATCACCGTTGGCACTTTGTACCAGAAAAGATTTTGTCAACAGAGTGATCTATTGGGGGGAACCTTGGTGCAATACATGGCGGCTTCCATACTATTTATTCCTCTTGCGCTTAAGGTTGAAAGTATGAGTATTCAATGGACGACGACGTTTGTGTTGACCATGGTTTGGTTAGTCGTTGTTTTATCATGTGTTGCCGTTTTACTTTTGCTGTACATGGTCGAGCATGGTGCTTCATCCAATGTGGCCTCTATTTTTTATTTGGTTCCGCCGACGACGGCGATTCAGGCATGGTTTGCGTTTGATGAATCATTGGATGGATTGGGGATATTAGGTTTTATATTAACCGCGTTAGCGGTGTACTTTGTCGTCAAAAAGCCGAAGCTATGGGGACGAAAGCGAGGCTTAATATTGGAAAATTAAGTTATTTTGCATGCGGCAGACAACGGTTTCAGACCGTTGTCTGCAAGGACGAGACTTAACGCTCAATCACAACGCCTTTTTCTTGATGTAAGCGTTGACATGCACGGCCATCACTGTGGAATAAATGGCAGCGATGAGCGGGCAGACCAATGGTGAGCGTATCCCCGACTTCGATATCGAGCGTGTCTGGCTGGCGGTAGATGATGTCAGAGTCTGAGCCTTTCACATTCATATACACTTGGGTTTCATTGCCGAGTTTTTCAACAATCATCACTTTGCCATCGATGGGCGCATCGCCATCTTCTGGTAAGAGTAAGTGCTCAGGACGTACACCGAGTGACATACGAGCACCGGCGGTGACGGTGGTACCATCAACAGGGATCCAGAAAGAGAAACCGTTAGACAGTTTGACTTTTACGCGCTCTTTCTCTGCTTCTTCAATCGTGACACTCATAAAGTTCATTTTTGGCGAGCCAATGAATCCAGCGACAAAGCGGTTTTTCGGGTAGTGATAGAGCTCAAGCGGTTTACCGACTTGCGAAACAAAACCAGCATCGAGAACGACGATTTTATCGGCCATGGTCATCGCTTCGACCTGGTCATGGGTTACGTAGATCATCGTGCAACCGAGTTTGCGCTGTAGCTTGGTAATTTCAGAGCGCATTTGTACACGCAACGCTGCATCTAGGTTAGACAGTGGTTCATCGAGTAAGAACACATCGGGTTGAGAAACTAGGGTCCGCCCAATCGCGACCCGTTGACGTTGACCGCCAGACAGTGCTTTAGGTTGACGGTCTAATAGATGGCTTAGTTGCAGGATATCAGCCACTTTTTCTACTCGTTGGCTAATGTCTGCTTTACTGGCTTTGGCTAGTTTGAGGCCAAACGACATGTTGTCGTATAAATTGAGATGCGGATAAAGGGCATACGATTGAAATACCATGCCGACACCACGTTTTGACGGTTCGACATCGTTCATGCGTTGATCGCCGATATAAAGGTCACCAGAGGTGATCTCCTCAAGGCCAGCAATACAGCGTAATAAGGTGGATTTGCCACAACCTGATGGACCTACGAAGACGACAAATTCGCCTTCTGGGATTTCTAAATCAACATTTTTAGAAATCAATACATCACCATAAGCTTTACATACATTTTTTAACGTGACACTCGCCATGTCGCTCGTCCTCGATCAAGATTTTTTAATGATTACTGCCTATCATTATATGAATTATCTTGCAGGCAATAACAGTAGGAATACATTAAGGTGAATCATTTTTCATGGTGAATGCCGATGATTCTGCAGCGATGCTGCGTTACCTCTCATTTCATCAGTAAGAAAAGAAAGGGTGATGCCTACAACGTCACTGACTTGTAGAAAACATCACCCATCAAAGCCAAGAATCAGTTTGCTTCCCCCGCCATGCTCGAACGTCTCCCCCGTACAATAATTACCACGAACGCTCAAGTGATGACAGCAAACCCATTCGGCAATGCAAGCCAGCACTGCAATAGATACTGGAAAGGGTTCTTACCATCCACTCTTGGATGTGCTTAGTTTCCTTGATGATGTTGTTGCTCACATCCTCCCGTTGCTTTTTTTTATAGGGGGAGTAGCCAAGGATGAGGCGGAGGAGGGGATAAAACCATCATATAGATCCAGTTCAAATTATTGATTGTCATGAAGTTGAACTTCATCACAGTCAACGCTTTTTTTGTGACTATGATCGCTAACCTGTGACGATGTAGATCACGAAACTAGGCCATAATGGCTAGGGCGTAGGGAGTAGGAGGATGAGTCACCCCCGTTTTTTGCTGATGATAGATGGCGAAATACGGCAAAACCTCAATCGGTGTTCGCCCTACAACACAAATAACAAGGATATGAAGATGAAAAATGCCCTAAGCACTGTCGCGCTAAGCACTTTGGTTGCGCTTGGCTCATTTGGTGCAAATGCTGCTATTCAAGAAGGACAACTCACAATCTGGATCAACGGTGATAAAGGTTATAACGGCCTAGCTGAAGTTGGTAAGAAATTTGAAGCCGACACGGGGATTAAAGTTACCGTTGCTCACCCTGATGGTTTGCAAGACCGTTTCCCGCAAACGGCAGCAACGGGTGATGGTCCTGATATTGTGTTTTGGGCGCATGACCGATTTGGTGGTTATGCTGAAGCGGGTTTATTAGCAGAAATCAAACCTTCACAACGCATTAAAGACGGTATTGTTGATTTTGCATGGGATGCTGTTCGCTATGATGGCAAACTGATTGGTTACCCCATTGCGGTTGAATCTCTCTCGCTGATTTATAACAAAGATTTAGTTCCTAACCCGCCAAAAAACTGGGAAGAAGTGGCTGAGCTTGATGCAAAACTCAAGAAGCAAGGTAAATCTGCGATTATGTGGAACTTAAAAGAACCTTACTTCACTTGGCCACTGATGGCTGCTGATGGTGGCTATGCCTTTAAATACACTGGCGGCGGTTACGATATTAAAGACGCTGGCATTGCCAATAAAGGCGTTAAAGATGCGATGAACTTTGTAAAAGGTTTGGTCGATAAAGGCGTCATCTCTGCCGATATGGATTATTCGGTGTCGGAAGCGGCCTTTAACCAAGGTAATACCGCGATGACCATTAATGGTCCTTGGTCTTGGAATAACATTGAGCGTTCAGGCATCAATTATGGTGTGACCACGCTACCAAGATTTAATGGTCAAGCCTCAAAACCATTTGTTGGCGTATTAACCGCTGGGATCAGCACCGCTTCACCTAACCGTGATCTTGCCGTGGAGTTTTTGGAAAACTACCTGCTGACCAACGAAGGTTTACGTATGGTGGATAACGATAAACCATTGGGTGCTGTTGCGTTGAACTCTTTCCAAAGTGAACTCGATTCTGATGCTCGTATCGCAGCAACGATGGATAACGCACTGAACGGTGAAGTGATGCCAAACATCCCACAGATGAACGCTTTCTGGGGAGCGGCGAAGAGCGCTATCATCAATATCGTTGATGGACGTCAAACCGTTGATGCCGCTTTGGCGGATGCAGAAAGACAAATGACGCGATAATTTTATTCGATAGTACTTTTTGAGGAGAGGGTAACCTCTCCTTATTTTCTCAGTTTTCATTTCGCTAGCAGGTTGTTATATGCAGTCAATTCAAGGTACAGAGGCGATATCAGTTTCAGCCAAAATACGATCAATCAGCAAAGGCTCAATCCTTAAATGGGCCGTTTTAAGCGCAGTAGGTATCGTGAATGGCTATACAACGATTTTAATGTATTCTCGCGGTGAGCTGGCATTCGCTATGCTTACTCTGGTTCTTACTGTTTTAGCTTTGTATATTTTTGGTAGTAAGAAGACCTACGCTCATCGTTATATTTATCCAGGGGTAGCAGGGATGATCCTGTTTATCCTTTTTCCTCTTGCTTATACCGTCAATTTAGCATTTACCAACTACAGCGCTAAAAATCAGCTCTCCTTTGAGCGAGCGCAGACGGTGTTATTAAATCGTACTTATCAAAGTGGCGATAGCTATCCTTTTACACTGCACAAGGCGGATGATGGCTATCGTATCGCTGTGCAAGACGGTGATGAGTGGTATATCACCGAAAGTTTCCCTCTGACAGGTTCTGTCCCTGCTGATTTGTATCTTGCTCCGCTTGATAGTCCACTGGGTGAGCCTGAACCGGTGCGCACCATTGTTGGCTATCGCAGTACCTTATCGGGGATTGATTTGCACTTCCCATCAGGCATTGATATTCGGATGAGTGGCTTACGCCAATTTGCCGGTGTAGTCCCTCTTTACACGGTGCAAGAAGATGGTAAGACGCTATTCAATAATCGAACCGGTGAATGGTTACGTCCGAACATGGAGATCGGCTTTTATCAGGTGATAGACGAACAAGGTGAGTTTGTCGGTCCGACAGTGTCTCCCGGATTTATCGTGTCAATTGGTACGCATAACTTTGAGCGAGTATGGAAAGATGATGGTATTAAAGAGCCATTCATCAGCATCTTTATCTGGACGATTGTCTTCTCGGTTTTATCCGTCGCTTTTACCTTGGTGATTGGTTTGATATTGGCGAGCTTGGTACAGTGGGAGTCGTTAAAAGGTCGTGCGGTGTATCGGGTCCTATTAATCTTGCCTTATGCTGTCCCGGCGTTTATTTCTATCCTGATTTTTAAAGGGTTATTTAACCAAAGTTTTGGTGAAATAAACATGATGCTACAAGCCATTTTTGGCATAAGCCCAGCTTGGTTCTCGGATCCTTTCTTGGCGAAAACCATGGTGTTGATTGTTAACACTTGGTTGGGTTTCCCTTACATGATGATTTTATGTATGGGTCTACTAAAAGCGATTCCCGATGATCTTTATGAAGCTTCGGCGATTGATGGCGCAAACTTCATACACAATTTTACTCGCATTACTTTGCCTTTGATGATTAAGCCATTAACCCCATTACTGATCGCGAGCTTTGCTTTCAACTTTAATAACTTTGTGATGATTCAGTTATTAACTCAGGGTGGCCCTAACATGATTGGCACATCGGAACCTGCTGGTTATACCGATCTGCTGGTGAGCTATACCTATCGTATCGCGTTTGAAGGTGCGGGCGGTCAAGACTTTGGTCTGGCTAGTGCGATTGCGACCTTAATCTTCTTGTTAGTGGGAGCGTTAGCGCTGTTCAACTTACGTTTTGCCAAAGTATCAGAAACTAAATAGGAGCGAAGAATATGGCTATGGTTCAAGGAAAGTCGCTCAAATATCGAGTTTGGGCCTCACACATCGCGTTATGGGCATTTTTATCACTGATTATTTTCCCATTATTGATGGTGATTGCTATCTCATTTCGTGAAGGTAACTTTGCGACGGGCAGCCTTATCCCCGATCGGCCGTCACTTGAGCACTGGAAATTGGCATTAGGTATGACGGTTACGCACGCCGACGGCACGGTGATCCCGCCGCCTTTCCCAGTGCTGACTTGGTTGTGGAACTCGGTTAAAGTTGGGGTAATCAGCTCGGTGTTTATTGTGGCTCTGTCGACAACATCGGCTTATGCGTTTGCGCGGATGCGTTTTAAGGGCAAAGAAACCATCTTAAAAGCGATGATGATTTTTCAAATGTTTCCTGCGGTATTGGCTTTGGTCGCCATTTACGCGTTGTTTGATAAATTAGGTCAATACATCCCGTTTTTAGGTTTAAATACCCATGGTGGTTTAATCTTTGCTTATCTTGGTGGTATCGCGTTACATGTCTGGACGATTAAAGGGTATTTTGAAAGTATCGATAGTTCGTTAGAAGAGGCCGCGGCCCTTGATGGTGCCACACCTTGGCAAGCGTTTAGATTGGTTTTACTGCCATTGTCGGTGCCAATTTTAGCCGTGGTGTTTATTTTATCTTTCATCATGGTAGTTGGTGAAGTTCCGATAGCATCTTTATTACTATCTGATGTAAACTCTTATACGTTGGCTGTTGGAATGCAACAATACCTTTATCCGCAAAACTATTTGTGGGGTAATTTCGCTGCGGCGGCGGTATTGTCAGCATTACCTATTACTGCGGTCTTTTTAATTGCACAGCGCTGGCTCGTTGGAGGCCTAACCGCTGGCGGTGTGAAAGGATAACAATAATAAGGGCGACCATCAGGTCGCCCATTTTGTATCGACTCAACACTTTTGGTTTGGCCGCCGATCAGTTGAGTTCGATATGAGTTCTGGCGTTACGCATAGCTGGCTGTTAGCTCTATTCCTTACTAGCTTCATGACTAACAGTTTTTGTAACCGAAACCTGAGTTTAACTCAGGTTTTTTTATGCCTGACGTTTGCCGAGTTCGCTACGGTTGAAGATGATAAACAATAAGCAGAGAACAAACAGCAGAATGCCATTTTGATGCGAGGCAGATCGAAGATTTTGTATCGCGGGTTACAGCTCTCGAGTCGAGGGAGCGCAGCT
Source organism: Vibrio sp. A8-1 (assembly GCF_013048685.1). Classification (NCBI taxonomy): domain Bacteria; kingdom Pseudomonadati; phylum Pseudomonadota; class Gammaproteobacteria; order Vibrionales; family Vibrionaceae; genus Vibrio; species Vibrio sp. A8-1. Next base: position 103,370 of record NZ_VHTC01000004.1, on the reverse strand, counting down.
CATGTACTGCAAAAGGACATATAAGCTTTCTTGCTTTAGAGCCACCTTTCGAAACAGATCGGCAAAGGTGTCATCGCCGCCAAAGCAGGCTTTGATGTAATGGTTAATCTCATCGGCAGAGTAGCCTTCGACATATAACGAACGAACCCATTGATACTCAACGGCTTTTGCATCGAGTAGGGTCGATTCACTGAGCGTAATTTTATCGAGTGTTAAGGACATGGTTTTTCTCGTTGTTATTATTTAACCTCAATCGGGGATAAGAGTATGTTCATCCCACGGGGTAGAACACGGACTCTGCCCAGTTTGGCCGCTTTATGATTGCATGAGATTGGCGTCAGTTGTGCGGGTATTATCGGTGCTACAGACCAATTAAAGCAAAGCGAGATGACGTTTCAATGACAGGAGATGTCGTTATCCCCTTCGTACTTGAAGCTGTAGCGGTGTTGGCTGGGGTCGTTCACCCCAATCGCATCGTTTGTCTATGCTCATGGGGATTGACTCACTTGCCGCTTACCTGCAACTCAAAGTTTTTGGGTATAGAGAGGCAATAGGACTTTGCTTTAAGGTTGAACGAGAAAAAGACGATGAAGCGCTTAGTTACGAAGCTTGGTTTGTGCTTCTTCGACTTTTGAAAAATCTAAGCCAAGCTCTTCGACGGCTTGTTTAATTAACGCTGGATTTTGCATTACTTGAGCGAGCAACAGTTGCAATTTATCTTGAGGTAACCCCAGTTGGCTGATGGTGGTCATTGCCGCGAGCGGGTTTTGTGTCAGTGCTTGAAACACGTCATTGATTTGTTGGTCGCTGATCGCGTGCTCTTTTAAGAGGGCTATAATTGGATTCATAAGATTACCTTTCTTCTCTTCTCTGGTTTATCCATGCATATCAGGCCCATTGATCCCGATTCGAATTCATCGGGATCAATGTTGCCTTTCTTAACGCATAAATAGCGGGAGTATTATACGTAATACGCTTCTACTGTACCTTTGAGTTGAATCAGCATTGGATTACCGTAACGATCTTTCGCTTTAGGAGAAGGAATTTTAATCCAGCCTTCACTGATACAGTATTCTTCTACATCACCGCGTTCTTTGCCGTTAAAGCGAATGCCAATCGCATGATCAAAGCATTCTGCGACAAAGAAAGGGCTACGAGAATTACTGGCTAGACGATCGGGTAAGGCTGGTTTTGCGGTTGTGTCATTCATCATATGTGACCTGAAGTTACGAAAAAGTGCGCTATTGTAGACAGTGCGAGCGGAGTGTTCAAGCCACGTTTATCTCCCCTCTATTTGCAGCTGCCGTGGTGCGTAATGATCGATAACTCGGCAACATTCCTCCGTCCCAATCAGATGATTATCGATACTGATAGATGAATGCTCACCATCTACCTACAACACTAAGGTGCTTGGGCATACGACAACGCATAAAGTATTAGCTATCTTTTACCATTAGAGTGAAGCTTAGGTTTTGGGTTTTAGGTATTTGACGTGAGCTTCCATCTCTTCGCCAATTTCGGTACGCATGTTCATTAAACGTATCGCCGACTCACGTAAAGCGATGTCTTCAGCTGAGGTGGGTTGCCATTCTGGTACTGGGGTTGGTTTACCTTGTTCGTCGACGGCGACCATAATCACAATGCAATGTGTTGTGAGGCGATTGTTTAGTGCGGTCGGCTCGCTGGCTTGCACATCGATCGCGACATGCATAGAGGTTTTGCCTGTGTAGATGACTTTAGCGTTGACTTCGACCAAGTTGCCCACATGGATTGGGGCAACAAAACGAATGCCACCGGCATAAGCGGTAATACAATATTTACCACTCCAGCCAGCAGCGCACGCATAAGCGGCAAGGTCAATCCATTTCATGACCGCGCCGCCATGAACTTTACCGCCAAAGTTAACATCGCCAGGTTCTGCTAAAAAGCGTAGGGTTATCTCTCGTTTGCCAAAACTCATGTATACATTCCTTAATGTGACTATCGCTATCTCGATAAGATTACTATAGATCAAGCAAAGCGTATCTTAACGTCATTTGGCTTTGTGAAGTTGTCGTGATGCGCGTTTGGTTGCATCTCCATTCAGTGGAGTATCAATGGATCAACGGGATGCATCTCTCGGGTGCAATAAAAAACCCCTCTAAAAGAGGGGTTAGTTACACGGTACGAATTAAATTTTTTGAAGTATGTACCTAATCAATTTGCCAACTGATTGTTAGTAATTCAGCTCACCTGATCATAGAGCATCAAGGTGAGTGATGTAACTGTTCGATCGAACAGGTTTCTTGTGCGTCAAGTTTGTATAGCGTGATTTCTCCATTAACCAAAGGAGAAGTCTCATGGCCATTTCTATTTACAGTCATTCATTCACGACATTACCTGAGCAAGACTATGCTGCATTATTAGGCTTACGTTATAAGGTTTTTTATCAGCGTCTTAATTGGCAGCTAAAAACCGCAGGGGGCTTAGAAAGCGATGAGTATGATATACCCCAAGCTCATTACTTATATGCCAAGGGAGAACAGGGACAGGTCGTGGGCTGTTGGCGAATTTTACCGACGACGTCGGATTATATGTTAAAAAACACTTTCCCAGAGTTACTTGGGGCGATGACTGCACCGCGAGATTCGCAGGTGTATGAATTGAGCCGTTTTGCGGTGGATAAAGATTTTTCAGCACTGGCTGGTGGGGTGAGTAACGTGACGATGAAGATGTTTCAATCGCTTTATCATCATGCGCAACAGCAGCGTATTACGCGTTATGTAACCGTAACGTCGGTTGGTGTCGAAAAACTCATTCAACGCTTAGGGATCCCTTGTGAAAGGTTAGGCAATCAACAAGTGCATGTACTCGGGTCAACACGATCTGTGGCGTTATCTATCCCAATGAATGAGCGGTACCGAGAGAGTGTCGGCGCTTAACATTATAAATAAGGGTTAATATAACCGCCTAAAATCGCTTTAGTAATCGCTTGGTAGCGATTCGTCGCACCAAGCTTTTTACAAGCGTTAGAGAGATGAAATTTCACCGTTCGCTCTGAGGTATTAATAATTTGCGCGATTTCCCAAGCGCTTTTTCCCTCCGCTGCCCAACTTAAACATTGTCCTTCACGACAGGTTAACTCTGCTCTGGGCTTTGCCTCACGGTGGCAGCGGACAATATTGTCTATGTTTTGTGCCAATAAGGGGACAAGCAGTTGCGAGGCCTGAATAGCCGGAAGATTAAGGTCGTAATGACGTGTGTCTGAGGTCGCGAAACTGAGCATCCCGAATTCGCCTCTTAATCCGTGCACTGGAATCGAGAATCCCTCTTTTAAGCCATTAAGGCGAGCTTCTTCAAAAATGATCTGGCTATCTTGATGATGTGCGCGAATCTCCGACCAGCGGATCGGTAAAAAGTTAGTCATGCTGTAGCGAACAATCGGGTCAATCAACATAAATTGCGATTCGTCGTACTGTTGACGCCAAGCGAGAGGGTAATTATCGGCGATGAGGGTGTCGTTACTGGTTAATGTCGTCTGTAAAGAAAGGCCAAATAAAAAGTATTCGTGCTCAATGAGATGATTCATCTTAGCCAACGTAGATTGCAGAGCTTGAAAACTATCAATAAAAGGATTTTCTTGGATCAGGCGCAGAATTTTTTGCATAAATGACCATTGACAACAAAGGCGCTAACTGAACTGATAATATACTTAAATAGAGATAATGTCCGCAATTATCCTTATGGTGTTATCCCTTTGTTACTGCGGTAGAGTTAATATTCGATTATCCTAATGACATCGTTTATCTGTGCATATCGCCATGGTGAGAGCCTATTTTGACTCTCACTCATTTTTCACTGCTCCGCCATTCCCAGCTGTTGGCGATAACCGGACTGTTTAACCCCTTAGAGGGTAACTTGGATAGTCACTTCGTGCTCTTTGGCAAAATGTTCAATTTCCTTTGGCGGCGCTTGATCGGTGATGATCAGATCAATATCGGCGAGTGTGCCTAATTTGACCATAGCGTTACGTCCAAACTTGCTGTGATCAACGCCTAAATAGACGCAACGACTGTTTTCGATGATCGCGCGTTTGACTCGTACTTCATGATAATCGAAGTCGAGCAGCGATCCATCGTAGTCGATACCACTGATCCCCAAAATACCAAAATCAAGCCGAAATTGAGAGATAAAGTCGAGAGTGGCTTCTCCGGTCACACCACCGTCTTTATTCCGCACTTCACCGCCTGCCAGAATAATATTGAAATCAGGCTTGCTCATCAAAATGGTCGCCACATTAATGTTGTTGGTGACAACGCGTAAGTGGTGGTGCTCTAACATCAAGGCGCGAGCAATCGCTTCTGGCGTGGTACCAATATCAATAAACAGCGTTGCACCATCAGGGATATGTTTGACTAAAGCCGCGGCGATTTTTTCTTTTTCCGCTTGTGATGTGACTTGACGAGTATGATAGGAGGAGTTTTCCGAACTGGTGGCGATGGTGGCTCCGCCATGATTACGACGGAGTTGGTTAGCATCGGCTAACTCATTAAGATCGCGACGAATGGTTTGCGGGCTCACATTAAATCGTTCGACCAGTTCTTCCGTACTTACAAACCCTTGGGTTTGCACCAGTTCAATGATTTCTTGATGACGTTTAACCGCTTTCACAGGCCTATCCTTATACGTTGAAGTGCGCTAAGTGTACGGTTTAATGGACTAAATTCAATCAACGAGAGCAAATTATTCGTGTTTTTGGTTCGTTTTAAGCTTCGTTTCACACAAAACGAACATGAATATTGGTTCCATCGACCAACGTTCGTTGAGCGAACCGTTGGCTGTGGTTTATGGTGTTGAGGCTTTTTCTATCGGTTCTAAAGTCGAACGACGTCGAATGCGTACTTGGGATAAAATGACGCCGCTAATGACCATTAAACCGCCGATGAAGTGGTATTGATGAATGTATTCACCCAACAAGGTGGCGGCTAATGTCACCGCGACCACGGGCAATAAATTCATAAACATCGCCGATGAATCGGCACCAATGGCATCAATCGATTTTACCCACATCCATGGCGCAAGCAGTGAGGCGGCAATACCAGCGTAAGCGATGAGTGGCAATGACCCTTCGGTAGGCAGAAGTTGTTTGCTGGTCAACCATAATGGAATCAGCATGAATACGGCTAATACGCCTTGTAAGTAGATGATCGTCCAGCTACTTAGTGGCATCTTCCAGCGTTTGAGCAGTACGCAATACAAAGCATACACCAGCGCCGCCAAGACCATTAAACCGTCTCCGGGAGTGATCGATTGATGAAGGAAAAATAACACATCGCCTTGACCGAGCATTAATGCAAGACCGACCAATGACAGCAGACCTCCAGTAATACTCAAGCCAGAAATGCGTTTATTGAGCAAGGGTACGCTAATAAACACACTCAATAGCGGCACCAATGAGGTGATGAGTGACATATTTGAAGCGCTGGTGGTTAATCCCGCGTAATAGCCTAAAGATTGATTCAACACCATGCCCAGTAATGCTAGGCCAGCGAGCTTGGGCAAATAGGGTTGAATGATGTGACGCTGCCGAATAACGGTTGGTAAACAAAAAGGACTTAAGATCAGCATCGCGAGCAACCAGCGATAAAAGCTCATTGCGCTTGGCTCTATGGTACTGGCGGCCATCTTATTGATAATGGTGTTGCCACCCCAAATCAGCACGGTGAACAAAGGGAGAAAATAAATCATCGCTGCCTCAGAGTCGGTTATTGTTGGCTATAGTTTGACAGGTCTCTATGATTATATATATCTTTAAAAAGACACTTTGAGCGATAGGAAGACAAGTTTGAATCAACGCAGCAGAAACCTTCATCCCTCCCTGTCTATTGAGCAGGCTCCGTCAGCAGTATTCATGAATTTTGAGGCTTTTCTTTCTAATACGGAGACTCGAGAGCATAGCCATGCTTGGGGGCAAGTGCAGTTAATTTCCGGAGGTATTCTTGAGATGGAGGCAGAAGAAGTACGTTTTTTGGCTCCGCCCCATCTGGCTATTTGGGTACCCGCAGGGATCCTCCATAAAAGTTATAACCGACGTCCGTTAGCGTACTGTTCGTTAAATATTGCGACTGAAATGACCGAAGGTTTCCCACAAAAAACCAGTCTAATTAAAGTCACCCCGATTGTTTCGGCGATCATTGATGACTTTCGTCAGCGCTCAGTGAGTGTCGCAACCCGTCGTGAAGATCAGCGTTTAGTACAAGTGTTACTCGATCAATTAGCCACGCAGGAGACGCAGCACCATTTCCTGCCTTCTAGTCATCACAAATATTTGTCGCCGATACTCAAAGCGATTGAAGAAAATCCAACCGATGAAACAACACTTTCGCAATGGGCACAGCGTATCCATACTACCGAGCGAACGTTAGCCCGTTATTGTCAGGCAGAATTAGGCATGAGTTTTACCGAATGGCGATTGCGAGTGCGTTATTTGCATTCGATGGAGTTATTGCGTCATGGACAATCGGTCAAAGAAGTAGCATTAACCTTGGGCTACAATCAGGCCAGTCCGTTTATTAGTATGTTTAAAAAATACTCCGGACAAACGCCGGAGCAGTATAAGAACCGATTGCTGTCTTAAGCTTATCAAGCCAGTACTCGCTTCCGATTTGAAGTGGCAGCAGTGTTGGCTACATTCGTTTACCCCAATCACATGATTTGCCTATGCTCATGGGGATTCACTCACTTGCCGCTTACCTGCAACTTCAAGTCGTTTGGGTATAAATAGTTTAAAGCGCCCACGATCGCTGCCACTTGAGCCGCATTACAGTCGTCACTATTGACCCGTGGACTGTCTGGGTACACTTCGGTGGTTGAGCAGTACTGGCTATTTGTGACTGAAGCGCATAAGCCGAGTTCTTTTACTGGGTAAACAATCACCCCTTCTTGGATAACCGGTGAGCCAATAATCTCACCTTGTTGATCGGCGGGTGCGATGTGAGTGACTTGGCGTACCGACTCAATAATTGCAGCTTGAAAATCCAACTGCGGATTCTCGCTGTCTCCTACCGTATAAAAGCCATCAGGAATATGCCCCGGCTGATAATCGACACCATCGCGCGCCGCTAATGCGGGGCGAAATTCGTTTTCATCACTGTCGGTGGTTTCGTGCAGGTCAATATGGGCAAGTATCGCCGGTAGTTTGTCGACCAGCGCCATCAGGGAAGCCGACTCTTCTGCTGGACTGTTTGGATAAAAACAACGATTAGGATCTAACGCATTGGGGTTCCAGCGTTGAATCGTTTCGTACCCCCAAGGACTGACGCAAGGAACTACGACAATATTCATCTGTTCCGCGTAGCGGTAAGCCTGTTCGGTTAAAAATTGCAGAGCACCAAAAACACCACTGGTTTCATAACCATGTACTCCGCCAGTGACTAAAAGGGTTGGTTTATCCGCATGCCAAGGCTGAGTTTTAACACACAGCAGCGGATATCGCTCAGGGTCGTAAGACAGTGCGCCGTATTGCTCAACACAAAATTGCTCCGATAAAGCATTAATCGCCTCCACCACCGCTTGATAAGGGCGCTGAATCTTAGTTTGTGCACGCCAAGCCTGACGTTCTTGTTCGGTCCATGGTTGACCGCGTGTGCCAATGGGGTAACGATAAGCAGTAGTCATGACTTTCCCTAATAAGAGTAAGAAAAGTCATGAGCTTAAGCGTTATAAGCGGGTACTGCAATTGGTGTCTCGGTTTATTTCACCGTCCAGTGAATAGATTCACCAGCTCGTATTGGAACGACCATGTTGTTACCAAACGGCATCGTATTAGGCACGGACCAAGCTTGCTTAGTTAACGTCACAGTATCTGTATTACGGGGTAAGCCATAAAAATCAGGCCCATTATGACTGGCAAATGCGGCGAGGTTTTCAAGCTTAGCTTGTTTCTCAAACACTTCGGCATACAGCTCAAGGGCGGCGTGCGCGGTGTATGATCCTGCGCAGCCACACGCGGACTCTTTTTGGCCTTGTGCATGGGGCGCGGAATCAGTGCCTAAAAAGAATTTTTTATTGCCAGAGGTGGCCGCGGCAACTAGGGCGTCTTGGTGGGTTGCTCGTTTGAGTATTGGTAAACAGTAGAAATGTGGACGAATGCCGCCGACCAACATGTGGTTACGATTGAACAGTAAATGATGTGCGGTGATCGTCGCGGCGACATTCTCCCCAGCTTGTTTGACAAAGGCGACGGCTTCTGCGGTCGTGATGTGTTCTAAGACAATTTTTAAGTTTGGGAAGTCGTTGACGATAGGCGCTAATACGGTCTCTAAAAAGGTCTTTTCGCGATCAAAGATATCGACATCCTGTGTCGTTACTTCGCCATGCACCAATAACAGTAATCCTTCTTGCTGCATCGCTTGTAGAACTGGGTAGATTTTTTTCGGGTCAGTGACACCAGAGTCAGAGTTGGTAGTCGCACCGGCTGGGTAAAGTTTCGCCGCTACAATCGCACCGGATGCTTTGGCTTTACGGATTTCATCAGGCGAAGTATTGTCGGTGAGATACAGAGTCATTAAGGGTTGAAAGTGAGCGCGAGGTTTAGCCGCTAAGATGCGTTCACGATAGGCAAGAGCCATATCAGTCGTGGTGACTGGTGGGACGGTGTTGGGCATGATCAGTGCACGTCCGTTATAGCGGCTAATGTCTCGAACGGTATCTTGTAAAACATCACCATCGCGTAGATGAACATGCCAGTCGTCGGGACGAGTCAGGGTAAAGGTTGTCATGAATTGCTCCCACCATGGAAAAGTTGAATGATTGGAGCCTAAACCATGTTCACGTACTTATGACGCAAACGCTTCCGTTTAGGCGACAGGATGATAGAGGAAAAGTGGTTTAATATCATCTTTTTCTTTGTTTTCGGCTTTTTATTTCCCTCGCTTTTCCGTTAGGCTTAGCGTCAATAAAAATACCAATAAGGAATCACCATGTCGGCTGTGCAGCTTTCACAAATTAGTATTTATCCCGTCAAATCGACGGCAGGTTTATCGCTGTCGACGGCTTGGGTTGAAAAACAAGGGTTGATGTTTGATCGCCGTTTCATGGTTGCTTTGGCGGATGGCAGTATGGTAACGGCGCGAAAGTACCCAGCTATGGTGGCGATTCGCTCAGCATTAACCGCCGATGGATTGATTTTTACTTCGCCAGGTCGTGAGCCCTTAACGCTGCGTTATAGTACGTTTAAGCGCCAAGTGGCGCAGGCTCAAGTCTGGGATGATAATTTTACCGCTTATACCACCACCGACGAAGCGGATGATTGGTTCAGTGCTGCGTTGGGTCAGCGGGTTGAATTACTCTTTACAGGTGAGCAGTCCAATCGAGTACGCGAGAAAGTCGGCAGCAATGTCAGCTTTGCTGATGGTTATCCCCTGTTATTAATTAGCCAAGCGTCGTTGGATGAGTTGAACCGCCGTAGCCCAGAGCGACATAGCATGACGCAATTTCGAACCAACTTGGTCGTTTCTGGCGGGGAGCCTTTCATCGAAGATAGCTGGAAGCGGATCAGAATTGGTCAGGTTGAATTTGAACTGGTCAAACCCTGTGAACGCTGTATTTTGACCACGGTTGATATGAGTACGGGGCAGTTTCGCCCCAGTACGGAACCGTTAAGAACCTTAGCTCAATTTCGCGCCAATCAACGCGGCGGCGTGTTTTTCGGTCAAAACTTGATTGCAAAAAATGAGGGGATGATCTCGGTTAATGATCCGATCGAAGTCTTGGAATACAAAGAAAAAGAGCACTACCTTGACCAAGGACAGCGCCATTATCAAATGCGCTGCGTTGAGCGCGAGACCATCGCCAATAATTTTGTGACTTTTTGGTTAGAGCCGCAACGCAGTGATTTCCCCGAGTATTTCCCCGGCCAACATTTACCGATTGAAGTGATTATTGACGGTAAAGTGTATCATCGCCGCTATACGCTCTCTTCTAGTCCTTCTCGGCCGGGGCGTTTAGCGATTTCCGTTAAGGCGATCGATGGTGGGCAAGTTTCTCATTGGTTATTGGAACATCTTCAGGTGGGGGAGAGTTTAGTCGCCCAATCTGTTGAGGGAAATTTTCATTTGCGCGATGAGCATTTATCTCAGCCGCTATTATTCTTGTCTGCGGGTAGTGGCATTACGCCTATGTTATCGATGCTGCGTTATTTAGCGGACCACCAAATGATGCAAGATATTGTATTTTATTACCAATGCCGTAGTGAAGCCGATATTCCCGCTCGTGATGAGCTAGACGCTTTACGCTCTGCTCATTCAGGCTTAACGCTGATGATCAGTTTGACTCAGCCTTCTATCGATTGGCCTGCTTTAAAAGGACGACTATCCTTATCTCATCTCAAAAAAATAGAGAATGTGATACAGAGGCAGGTTTTTGTCTGTGGGCCAGATGGATTTATGCAAAAAGCGAAAAACCTGTTGCTGAAGCTAGGTGTTCCAGAAACGGCTTATCACCAGGAGGTCTTTACGGTGACACCATCGGTTAATCGAGCGTATCAGCCCCTCACCATCACACTCGATGGAAAGGCGTTTCAAGGCGATAACCAGACCACGTTGCTTGAGCAAGCCGAGCGAGCGGGTTTAAAAGTGGCCAACAGTTGTCGCGCAGGTTTTTGTGGCGCTTGTAAAGTGACGGTGCAGTCGGGTCGTGTTGAACAACCGGAGTCATTGGCTTTGCCCGATCATGAACGCCATCTTGGTAAAGTATTGGCGTGTTGCAGTGTTCCTGAAACCGATATTGAAGTAATAAGCTCATAAATCGGCGACAGGCCAAAAGAAAAAGCCACTCCTGAAATGTCAGGAGTGGCTCGATTAAGTGGACAACAATTAAGCTTTATTGCGTACAGGATTGGCGTAACTGTCGAGCAAATAACGTTGAGCATCAACAGGGAGTTGAGCTAACTTCGCTTCCAGTTGCACTTTATGCTCATCCTGTATCTCCTCGTGGTCGACATTCGCCGCCAAGTAGTTGATTGGATAGAGACGATAATTAGCGTGAATTTGGCGATCAATTTCATCGGCTAAGGCTTCTGGAGTAGCAAAAGGCTCGCTAATTACGTCACCAAAGGCAACATGGATTCGTCCTTTTTCGCCAACAATCCCTTGAATAATGCTTTCAATATCTTCAAATTCGGCTTTTTGGTATTGGCCGTGAGTCGCTTTTTCATACAGTTCGCGTGCTTTGGCGACGTCGCAAGGGTCATTTTCGTAAGCAATCGACACCGGTACAATATTGAGTGATTGCATATATTCAGCAAAATCAACTTTTTGTTTACGTCCTTCGACATGAAACATTTTTAAAATCGCCGCATCAGTAAAATCGTTACCATCTTTGGCTCGTCCTTCTTTCTGGGCGATCCAGATCGAGTTGCCCGTCTCCAGCGAGTGCTTAATGTAGCCTGATAACGTACCGAGCATCTTCATCATTTCGCGCGGTCCTTTAGCAGAACGTTGCACGATAAAGCTTTTATTCAGACGCATTAATTCCGTGGCACAGGGTTTCTTCAATAAGTTATCGCCAATCGCAATGCGTACCGTTCGATGGCCGCTTTTATGCAGACCATAATTAACTAACGCAGGATCCATGGCGATATCGCGATGATTAGAGATAAAAAGGTAAGAGCGATTTTTATCTAATTGATCAAGCCCACTATAAGTAACGCCATTGGTGGTATGTTCCAAGGTTTGATCGAGATATTTCTTTACCTCTAGCTGAATGGCTTCAACCGAAGTCAGTTTGGCCCACTTAAATTTCAAATAGATTTTTACGATAGGGCTCAATAGTGGTCTGAGCCAAGCAGGTTGGTGAGCAAAACGGTGCTGCAAAATCGCCGAGATAAATTCTTCATCATTGATTAAACGGTCAAGCGCCGCAGGAATTTCATCGTCATTATAAGGACGTATATCTAAATAAGGATCGTTGGTTGAGGTCATAGTATTGTACATCAAATAAAAAGCTCGCCTATTCTACGCATACTCTGAGTGACTCGCAGCTATCATAAGCACATAATTTACAAGGTCAGACCAGAATCAGTCTGATAAGGTTCAGTTCAGTTGGCTTTTTTATCAAGAAGCGTTACTCTTAGCGCCCTTAAAATGCATGAGGCCAACCATGAACTACGCGATTCAATCTGAAACTTGTACTTTTCCTTATTTGCAAGTGACGGCGCGAAAACGAACGAGTAAGCATAGCTTAATCCAAGTGAATCACGGTTTAGTCTTATTTCGACTTGGCAAACATGAATACGCCATAGAAGCCCACCAAGCATTATGGATCCCCATCGATTGCTTGTGTGCATTAACTTTTTTTCCGAATACTCAAATCACACGAGTGGATTTTTCAGTCCGCCTGCGCTGTCCGTTTCCTTCGCAGGCTGGAACGATTAAACACAATGACTTGAGCAGCAGTATTTTACAACGCTTACAACAGCCTGTCTCTACAACTCCAGTGTATCCTCATTTATTGCAAGTGCTGAAGTATGAAGTACAAAACTTTGAACCCAAACTCAAACTCACCGGTTTAAGCCAAGTATTGAGTCAATGGACGCCAGACAGCCATCTTGGGATCAGTAAAGAGTATCATTTGGCATTATTGGTGCGTGAGGCACGAAAGCGCCGTCTGTCAGGGGTAAAAGAAGCGCTAATTATTGAGACTCTGTTTGCCAGTCAAGTTGAACAGTATCAACAACTGTGTCAATTGATTTTAGGTGAGCAACCTTAATTCATTTCAGCCAAGCTAATCCTTATCGGGCGACGGCTCCGCCTAAGGTAAGATTGGTCGGCCATTGTTGAATCTGATTCCCTCCTAAAAAGATGTTGCCATTGACCGTCATGGTGTCTGGAAAACGGGTGATCTGGGAGCCGCCAATATACAGATCACCTTGAACGACCAAGCCTTCTGGAAGTTCGGTTAGCGGGGTTCTGACGACGCTTAGATCTCCCTTAACGACCAACCTTGGCGGTAGCTGCTCAAGCGGGGTATCGGTCAAATTGATGTACCCTCCGACATTAACGCCAGCAGGCCAACGGGTGATTTGTGAGCCGAGTAGATTCGCATAACCACGAATAAAGGTTCCACGAGGGATACGTTGCAGTTGGCTATTGCTTGCTTCCAAACTGCCTTCTACACGAAGTTGAGGGGGTAGACGTTTAATCGAGGTTTGCGCAATATTAAGGTTGCCTTTGACTTCAAGGCCATTAGGCAATTCAGTATAAGGTTTATTGCGTAAATTGAGGTTGCCATAATTATCTAAATGGTTGAGTATTTTATAATAATCAAGAGGGATGGCGAGCAAAGGCAGTGCGCATAGTAAGCTCAATACACCCAGTAACCAGTGCCGCATGGCTGACATCCTTGTGTTGGTGACCACGGTAAAAGTATCGGTCTAATGCTGCGGATTTTCAATGAATGGTTGTCGCTTTGTATTGCTGCGGGTATCAGGCGAGCGAGTGATCGCTCACCTGAGCACTTTAGCGGAATAATGAACGCGACTTGAGCTCAAAAATCAACTTTTCCGCACTGACTTCAAATTTGAATTGAGCATGCAGTTTATTGGCTTCTTGAGTAGGAAGAATTTGATATTCAACGTTGGCACACACTTGTTGAGCGAGTTGTAGGTATTTATCAAACTCTTGTTGAAGTAAATCTTGTTCGGTCGCAAAAATGGTGACTTCGGCAACTTCGTCACCTTCTTTAATGATAAATCCCATTTCTCCGGCAACACCACAGGCTTCACATACTTCATCTTCAACGTAGCATTGATTGGTCATCTCATTATCCTCTTATAAAAACTAAGGCTATTTTAGCCTGCTATGATGTCGCTTACCACTTAATATCCGCTTTCGATCGGATTGGTTCATGTTGATATCAGTTGAAGTGGAATCTCGATCAATCAATGATTCATACTATGATTGAATAGTCAGTGCAGCGTAGATGAACGATGAGTACGTGGCAATATCTTGTGATGTGCGTCAAGAATTTGTGCGAATGAGTGACAGTTTTTTGTCATAATGCTACCGGTTTCATTGCCTTCACTAGGACTTTGTAAGATGATCCCGACGGTTTGCTGACTATTTAACCTCGCAAGAACAACAGTCTTTGAACTATCTAGCCGAATAATCACCCTTTGATGAAGAGCATGAGCCATGCCAAAACGTAGTAAAGAAGATACTGAAATTACGATTCAAAGAATTATGGATGCCGTTATCGATCAACTGCTCAGTTTGGGCTACGACAAAATGTCTTACACCACATTAAGTCAGCAGACTGGGGTCTCGAGAACGGGTATTAGTCATCACTTCCCTAAGAAAACCGATTTTGCGTTAGCGTTAGAAAGCAAAATTTTTCACCAATTCACGGAACATTTAGAGTTAGAACAAGGGTTGAATGAATTTGCAGAAAGCTGGTTGAAGGCGCTACGCACGACTCCGGCTTTTATGGCAACACTGCGTTTATTGTTTCAACATGTGGTCATGGCTGAGCGTGCCGAGTTTTTTTCAGCGCAAATGATGACTCGGCTTTATAAACTGGTTGACGACAAATGGGGACCACAAAGTCGCCAACAATTAGAGTGGTTGATTGGTAAATCGATCATTGCGATGAGTGAGCTTGATTAAACCGGGTAGACCATTGGGAAATCTAACGTCGGGTGAGGGGCGACCATCGAATGATGGTCATAGACCTGCTTGATCATCTCGGCGCTCAGAGCTTGCCACGGTGGAGCATCACAGACAATGTGTCCTTGATGAAGAATCACCATCCGATCGGCGTATTGCGCCGCTAAGTTCAAATCATGTAAGACAATCACGACGGCGCATTGTTCTTCACGAGCTAACTGACGAGCGATAAGCAAGGTATTATGTTGGTGCGCCAAGTCTAATGCCGACGTGGGTTCATCAAGCATTAAGACTTTTTGCTCACCGGATTGATGCAGTTGGGTGAGCACTCTTGCTAAATGTAAACGCTGTTTTTCTCCGCCTGAGAGTTCAGGATAGAGCCTATTAGCTAACGGTAAAACATCGGTCTTTTGCATATAATAACGCGCTAATTGCCGAGTTTGTCGATGGCCAATATCAAGCGGGATCGCACCAAGTTCGACTACTTCTTGAGCCGTAAATGGAAAGTTTAATGAGCTACTTTGCGGTAAAATACCGACATGTTTTGCTAAGGTCTTTGCTGACCAGTTTTCGCGAGGTTGGCCGAAGAAACGAATGCGAGAGTGGGTGTCAATCTCGCCACTTAACGCTTTCAATAAGGTACTTTTCCCCGCACCATTAGGACCAAGTAAAGCAGTGACTTCGCCATGATGGAGTTCAATATTGATATCTTTTAATATCGATTTTGAATGAAAACAGACCGTTAAGTGATGCGCTTGAATCGCTGGAGTAAGCATTAAAACAGTTTCCCTTTTTGTTTAAACAGTAAATAGAGAAAAAAGGGAGCACCGACGAGCGCTGTGACAATCCCGATCGGTAATTCACTTGGTGCAACGGCAACTCGGGCAAACATATCGGCGCAAGTCAGCAGTAATGCACCAAGGAGAGCGGAGACGGGTAATAAATATCGATGATCAGGGCCAACGAGCATCCGCCCTAAATGGGGCACGACCAAGCCGACAAAACCAATCATCCCAGCCACGCTGACCGTGATACCAACGCCTGCGGCGCAAAGTATGATCAGCGCTCGCTTGAGTTGCTGAGTGCCAATACCTAGGTGGCGAGCTTCCGATTCACCCAGCAAAAGCGCATTCAGTGCCATCGCTCGACGATGAAAGCAATAAGCTAATATTCCCAGTACGAATAGACACAAATAGATTTGTGGCCAATTAGCGCCAGCAAATGAACCCATCGACCATAGGGTTAGATCACGCAGCATTTGATCGTCAGCCAGAAAATTTAAATAGCCAATCCCTGCCCCAGAAAGCGCACTGATCGCTACGCCAGCCAATAGCATGATGGTCACTGAAGTTCCCAATTGACTGGTGCCTAGTCGATAAACCAGTAACGTTGTTAATACTCCGCCGATAAAAGCACACAAGGGGAGCGTGAACATGCTCATCCATGTGGCATTCAATTCAAAAGAGGCGAGTAATACAATGGCGAGCGCTGCGCCTAATGATGCACCTGCAGATACCCCAATGATCCCTGGTTCAGCGAGAGGGTTACGAAACAAGCCCTGCATAACAACCCCGCAGAGCGCTAATATTGCGCCAACCAATAAACACAGGAGAGTGCGTGGGAGACGAATTTGGTGAATAACCAGATTAATATGAGTCGCAATATCATCAGAGCGAAATAGTAAGCTATATAGGCTATCTCGAAAACTGATCGACATCGGTCCAACGGTAATGGAAGCTAAACTTAATATTCCCAAACTTAGCGCTAGGGCAATAAGTAATAGATGAATAGGCACATGACGTAACACGGCTATTATCCCTTTGGATAGAGCAGCGCTTGCAAACGCAGTGCTTCTTGAATGGTTTTCAGGCCGACGCCGCCGACGAGTGCATGACCATCAATGGTAATGATGCGTTGATGGATACCCGCAGGTGTCGCTTTTAACATCGGCAGTGCTTCTAGAATCGCCTCTGCTCCGCCGAGCTGATCATAGCTACGGCCACTGACCAAAATAACGTCTGGCTGCATGGTGATCAGCGCTTCCATCGATAAGGGTTTATAGGCTGAAATCATCTCCGCAGCAGGATTACGAGCGCCAGCTAAAGTGATCAGCGTATCAGGAATGGTATTTGAGCCCGCGACGTTGGCTGCTCGCCCTTCATGGAGCAGTAAAAATAGCACCTTGAGTGGCGATTGATCAGGCTGTCCCTCTTTAAGTTGCTCTAATGTCCCATTCACTTGATGTTTTAATGTTTTCGCTGCCGATTGGCGGTCAATTAACTGGGCGATTTGATCGATACGTTCAAGCAAACCTTGCGGATGAGGATCACTGTTGATGATATTGACTTTGACACCTGCAGAGCGTAGCTGGCGTAGGGTACTTTCTGGTCCCATTTCCTCTGAGCCAATTAATTGGGTTGGATTCAACGCTAACAAGCCTTCTGCCGAGAGCTGTCGGTGATAACCCACTTGAGGGAGTTCACGCGTGCGCGGTTCATTGCTGGTTACATCAACCGCAATGAGCTGATCTTGTCCACCTAACGCAAAGATAAGTTCAGTAACACTGCTCCCTGCACTGATCACACGCTCCGCTGCCGATAAATGATGAGCGCACAAGAGGAATAAAACACTGGCAAGTCGCCGAATAAAAGGTATGGACAATTTCATAATGCTGCTCATTAACTAAATGGGCCACGTTATACCCAGCCTACATGAAGCTGCCGCGGTATTGGCTATTTCTGGTTTCAAGAGCGCAAATTATTACTCATAATACAAACAATATCAATTATCAATTGTATTATCGTTTGTGTCTAATTATTCTTAGCCGCGTTGAGGTACTCACGTAATTGTATTGGATAACAAAATGGAACAATTATCACACCAAGTGGCGCAGTTATTAAATGATGAGCCCGCATTACTCCCAGCACAGATTGCTGAACGTTTAAGCGTGAGTGAATTTGCTGTCGTGTCTGCTTTTCCTAACGAAATGGTTACCCTGCTCTCGGGTGATCATGCGCAGATGGTATTAACGGAGATTGCTGATTGGGGGACAAACGTGACCACTATCGTGCAGTCATTTGGCTCTATTTTTGAAATCAAAGCCCCGTTACCGAAGGGTAAAATGGCGCGTGGTTACTACAACTTGTTGGGGCAACCAGGCCAACTTCATGGCCACTTAAAATTAGAGTTGATTGATCACGTTGCTTTGGTCAGTAAACCTTTTATGGGGCGAGAGAGCCACTATTTTGGTTTTTTCACTCAGCAGGGGGATTCTATTTTTAAGATTTATTTAGGCCGCGATGACAAGCGAGAGCTTATCGCTCAGCAGGTCGATCGTTTTCAAACGATGCAACAACAATTTAAATAATCGCCTGGTAAGGAGAACGTCAATGGAACAGCAAGTTAAACAAGAAAGACTACAAGGTCGTTTAGAGCCAGAAATTAAAGAGTTTCGTCAACAGCGCACGACATTACAGCTCGCGACGGTTGATGCACAAGGTAAACCAAATGTAAGTTATGCTCCCTTTGTACAAAATCAAGCAGGCTACTTTATTCTGATTTCTCATATTGCGCGTCATGCGCGTAATTTAGCGGTCAACCCTCAAGTATCGATCATGATGATTGAAGATGAATCGACGGCTAAGCAGCTGTTTGCTCGTAAGCGGTTAACGTTTGATGCCCAAGCGAGCATGATTGAACGTCACTCGCCGCTATGGCAACAGGTGATTGAACAAATGCAACAGCGATTTGGTGACATTATTGATAACCTCAGTCAACTTGAAGACTTCTCACTATTTTGCTTAAAGCCAGAGCATGGATTGTTTGTGAAAGGTTTTGGACAAGCGTATCAAGTGTCAGGGGATGATCTGGTTGATTTTGTTCATCTTGAAGAGGGGCATCGTCAAATCGCGAACGCGTAGTCGTTCGGAGATACACGGTTTGGACATCAAAGGCTGATTATTCAGCCTTTGATCAGGGTAGCGGTGAACATCAATCAATACTTCGATGTGCTAGCTTTGGTAATTGTTTTTTTTGTGTTTTTTTGGCACTTTTTTCGGGAGCTTTGGCGAGAACCACAACTGGACGAACAATAAATAAATTATTCGGGTAGAGAACTCGATTACCGTCTAAGGTTTCGAGTACGACATTAAATAGCGTCATATCTACCAATCGTCCTTCGATAAAGTTACCCCCATCGATGATTTTTACCCAAGATCCGATTCGGCAGTGATTTTGGATAAACAGCACTAAGAAGGAGGTAATATTACTGAGTAAAGACCAGCTTGCGAATAAAGCTACCCCGATCAAAGCAAACAACGAAGAGCCGATCACCAACAGCCCACGTAATTCGATCCCCCAGATCATCATGATCCCTAAGAGAATCATCACAAAAAGCGAGGTTTTGAGTAGCCATTTAACCCGCTGTAATCGGTCACTATCTTCCCGTTGCCCAACGGTTTTATCCAATACCCGCAAACTCAAAAAAACCAGTTTAGGATAGAGCAGTAAGATGAGCACAGAGAGTGCCCATTGGTAGTTATCTTGTAATAAAGAAAGCACTTGCATAATACAGTTATCCTCTTCCTACTTGAAACGCAGCGATGCTGGCTAGGTTCGTTGCTCTCCAATCGTATGGTTTATCTATCTTTATAGGGATGATGAGAGTCATGCTCGACTCTTATCTGCCGCTTACCTGCAACGGCAAGTGATGTGAGATGAATCCATTAAATGGCAGTGAAAATAACTGAAATACACGGAATTTCAATCGAATTCTTTTCGTGGAGGTAGGATAGAGAAAGTATAGATAGAGTTCGAAACAATTTTTATGCTGCTTGTTAAGCGTTTTGATGATTTTTTGACTTAAATTTGTTAATATTAACGCTTAATTATAAAAAATAGGCCCGTTTTTTGGTTTTTGATGCTTTGAGTTGAAATGTTTTCCATTGGCATCTCCAAGTCATATAAGGTGAGTGGTGGATGAACAGGGTGTGTATTTCCATGATTCTGATGATCATGTGATAAGTCGAAATCATGCCGTTAATATCGACACCACTGCAAGCTAAATCAATCGCTAAACGAAACGTGGCAGTAAAACAGTAAGGAGCGTAGTACGTGCGACACATTTACCGAATAATCTTTGCCATGGTGATGCTGATAGGGTCAGTCGCTTGGGCACAGGAAGATCGTGAGCCGCCATATTCAGAATCGCCACTTTTGGATAGGCCATTAGTCGAACGTTACATCCTCGATGAATTGAGAGCATTACGTCAGGATCAACAAGATTTAGAACGTCGCTTAACCATTCAAATTACCGACCGTGAATTGTCCGTCGCCGATCGGTCACTGAGTTATTCTAATGTTACCGTGACTTACTTTTTCTATGTCATTGCTGGTGTGGCTTCTTTAGTGGCTTTAATTGGTTGGCAATCTCTGCGTGAAGTAAAACATAATACTCGGGAGATGGCCGATAAAAGCATTAATAAAATCGCTCAAGAATATGAACGTAAGTTTGTCGCTTTAGAGCAAGATTTAAAGCGCAAAAGCCGGATTATCACTGACAATAACCGTGAAATTGAAGTGATTAATGAGATCCATAATTTATGGCTGAGATCGCAAAGTGTGCAGACGGCAGAACAGCGAATTGAAGTGTATGACGAAATCCTCAAAATTCGTCCTGGCGATCTCGAAGCGTTAACCTATAAAGCTGATGCCGTTATGGAAATGCAAGAATATCACTGGGCGATGAGTTTATGTAACCGAGTGTTAGAACTCGATGACGATAACGGGCCTGCGTTGTATCAGCGCGCGTGTGCTTATGCTCGTTTAGGCGCAGATGAACAAGCGTTGGAAGATATTCAACGGGCGATAGAGATAAGCCCTTCAATGCGCGATTTAATTCTTGAAGAGCCCGATTTTGAATCACTGTACAGTAACAAAAACTTCAATGCGTTAATCAACCACAATTAAGATTGTCCTTTGGTACTTAAAGCCGCGATAGCGATTTGGATAATTTTGGCGATTTAACAACCAAATGGCTCAGGCTTCTCTAATCGATGAAAGGCGTTCATTGACTGTCTATGGAGCGATGGAATACGGAGGTTTTTATGATTTTTGCTCATTGGTGCTAGCCATAACTAAAGCTTGTCTTAACGACAAATTATTATCATTAGACACACCCTCTCTTTTCACCGATAAAGCGCGTGACATTTAGGGTGTCAGGTGTGATGGCATGATGTGGCTGTCACTACATTCTCTCTGTTTTTGTGAGATATCAAGTGGAAAAATCATCCAAATTAGATCGTGTTCGTGCGGACTACAATGTTCATTATTGGAGCCAAGGTTTTTATGGCATTGATGACCATGGTGAAGTGACCGTTTCACCAAGAAAGGATAATGCTCATCCGACCGCATTGAGCTCGATAGTCAAACAACTTGAAGCTCGTAATCTTAATCTTCCGGTATTGGTTCGTTTCCCACAGATTCTGCACCAACGTGTGCACAATATTTGTGACGCTTTTAATCAAGCGATTGAAGAGTGTGATTACCCTAATAAATATTTGTTGGTCTATCCGATTAAAGTGAACCAACAAAAAGAAGTAGTGGACGAAATATTAGCCAGTCAAGCTGAACTCGAAACTAAGCAATTGGGCCTTGAAGCAGGCAGTAAACCCGAGTTGCTCGCCGTGCTAGCGATGGCGCAACAAGCCAGTTCAGTGATCGTTTGTAATGGTTATAAAGATCGCGAATACATTCGTTTAGCGTTAATCGGTGAAAAATTAGGTCACAAAGTTTTCATCGTCTTGGAGAAGCTTTCAGAACTCGACCTGATCCTAAAAGAAGCCAAGAGTCTTGGCGTGAAACCTCGTCTAGGACTCCGTATTCGTTTAGCGTCGCAAGGGGCGGGTAAATGGCAATCCAGTGGCGGTGAAAAATCCAAATTTGGTTTAGCAGCTTCACAAGTGTTAACAGTGGTCGAGCGTCTGCGAGCTGAAAATCAACTTGAAGCTTTGCAACTGGTGCACTTCCATTTAGGTTCACAAATGGCCAACATTCGTGACGTACGTAATGGGGTCAATGAAGCTGTTCGTTTTTATTGTGAGCTCAGAGAGCTTGGTGCGCAGATCGATTATTTTGATGTCGGCGGCGGTTTAGCGATTGATTATGACGGTACGCGAAGCCAATCATCGAACTCGATGAACTATGGTTTACAAGAATACGCACGCAACATTGTCAATGTTGTTGCTGATATGTGTAATCTGTATGAGCAACCGAAACCGATTATTATTTCTGAATCCGGTCGCTCAATCACCGCTCACCACGCGGTGTTGATTACCAATGTTATTGGTACAGAAGCGTATATGCCTGAGCAGATCAGCGAGCCAGAAACGGATGCGCCGGTGCTGATGCAAAATATGTGGCGCAGTTGGGAAACCTTACGAGAAGGTACCGATGCACGTGCATTAATTGAAATTTATAATGATACGCAAAGTGATTTATCAGAAGCGCATACTCTGTTTGCTTCGGGCGTGATCAACTTACAACACCGTGCATGGATTGAGCAGCTTTCACTGCGTATTTACTATGAATTACGTTTGAAAATGAGCACTAAGAATCGTTTCCATCGCCCCATTCTTGATGAGCTGCAAGAAAGATTAGCGGACAAATTCTTTGTTAACTTCTCTTTATTTCAATCATTACCGGATGCATGGGGTATTGATCAAGTGTTCCCTGTGCTTCCTTTGTCCGATTTACAAAATGTTGAAGATCGCCGTGCCGTTATGCTAGACATCACCTGTGATTCAGACGGTGCGATTGAGCAGTACGTTGAGGGGCAAGGGATTGAAACTACCCTTCCGGTGCCGGCTTGGTCAAAGGATAAACCGTATTTAATGGGCTTTTTCTTAGTGGGTGCTTATCAGGAGATTTTGGGTGATATGCACAATCTGTTTGGTGATACCCACAGTGTGGTGGTCAATATTACTGACAGCGGAGACGCGGAAATTACCTCGATCAATGAAGGCGATACCGTAGAAGACATGATGCGCTATGTGCATATTGATGTTGATGCGATTCGTGCTAATTACCGTCAATTGGTCAGCCAACGTGTGGCGGCCGCAGAGCAAGAGATTGTTTTAGCAGAGCTAGAGCAAGGCTTGAGTGGTTATACTTATTTAGAGGATTTTTAAATGAATGATTTGTTTACGAAAACTGATTATTCACTCTACTCCAATGCGATGACCTTTGTCCGTCGTCCGTATGTGAGAAACCCGATTGATAGCGATGCCGATGTGGTCGTACTGGGTGTGCCGTTAGATATGGCGACTTCAGGTCGTTCTGGCGCTCGTATGGGGCCAGATGCGATTCGTCGTGCTTCAGTGAATCTTGCTTGGGAAGGAAAGAAATTCCCATGGGATTTCAACTTATTTGCCCAGACGAAAGTGATTGACGCTGGTGATTTAGTGTTCGATTGCGGCGATGCGGAAGATTTTACCTATCGTCTTGAAGCGGCGGCGGGTGAAATCATCAAAAATGGTAAAACCTTGTTGGCTCTCGGGGGCGATCACTTTGTGACCTTACCGATTTTGCGTGCTCATGCTAAGCAGTTCGGTGAAATGGCGCTGATTCATTTTGATGCACACACGGATACTTATGCTAATGGCAGTGCTTATGATCATGGGACGATGTTTTATCATGCGCCGAAAGAGGGATTGATTTCCCCTAAACATTCGGTGCAAATTGGTATTCGTACTGAGTATAAGCAAGAAGGACATGGCTTTAATGTTATCAACGCGATGCAAGCCAACGATATGTCGGTGGAAGAGATTGTGCAGCAAATTCGCACTATCATTGCTGATAAACCGGTATATTTAACCTTTGATATCGATTGCCTCGATCCAGCGTTTGCTCCAGGTACTGGTACACCGGTGTGCGGTGGACTTAATACCGATAAAATTTTGAAAATTATTCGCGCGTTGAAAGGTATCAACTTAGTCGGGATGGATGTGGTTGAAGTCGCTCCTGCCTACGATCAAAGTGAAATGACCGCGCTAGCTGGTGCTACCATCGCACTAGAATTGCTGTACGTTTGGTCAGCCAATCAAAATAAAGCCTAAATTGTTTGGCTGCATCTACTTTCAAACCGAGTCATCAGGCTCGGTTTTTTGTTAACTAACGCACACATTCTCAGTGATAAAGGCGAATTGTTGGCACTTTTCGCTTTTCCAGTGGTTAAGTATGGGAAGGCTTGTTACGTTCATTTACACTACTGTAAGAGTGAGTAAAGAAAAACAGGGTAATCTAGTCAGTTAGTTATACTATTTTTCTCTTTGATTTTGGGATGCGAGTTATGAAAAATATCAAGTCTATTGTCGTTTCTGCGACGTGCTTGTCTTTTATTCCCCTGGTAAGTAATGCAACACCGATTGTGGTACCCAATCCTCCGCAGCTTTCTGCGAAAGGTTATGTCTTGATGGATTACCATACGGGTACGGTTTTAGTTGAACACAATGCTCATAATAAATTGAATCCAGCGAGTTTAACGAAACTGATGACGTCATACGTTGCCGGACAAGAAATGAAGCGGGGTAACATTAGCCCTGATGATCAAGTGGTAATTAGCCAAAGAGCATGGGCGAGAAACTTTCCCGATTCCTCAAAAATGTTTATTGAGGTAGGCACGAAAGTCAATATGATGGATTTGTATCGCGGCTTGATTGTTCAATCTGGTAATGATGCGAGTGTGGCTATCGCAGAACATGTGGCTGGTTCTGAAAATGCGTTTGTTGATTTAATGAATTCTTGGGCTGCAACGCTTGGGCTAACGAATACGGCGTTTACCAATCCGCATGGATTAGACAGTTCAGGTCTATACAGTACGCCTTATGATATCGCTAAGCTGGCGCAAGCGATTATTCGTGATCTACCAGAAATTTACCCGCTCTATAGTGAAACGTCGTTTACTTATAACGGCATCACTCAATACAACCGTAACGGTTTATTACGTGATCGGAGCATGAATGTCGATGGTATGAAGACAGGGTTTACTAGCGGGGCTGGTTTTAGTCTAACCACCTCGGCGACCAATGGTAACATGCGTTTGATCTCTGTCGTTATGGGTTCCAATAGCGCTAAAGGCCGAGAAGCCGATAGTAAGCAGTTGCTAAGCTATGGCTTCCGTTTCTTTGAAACCATAGCGCCTCATCAAGCTGGAGAGCCGATTGAGCAGGCGAGAGTGTGGATGGGCAAAAAAGATCAGTTACCTGTTGGGGTCGCTGAGACAACCTATTTAACTGTGGTTAAAGGTGAGTTACCTAAGCTCAGTGGCTTGATCGAAATGAATAAGGATTTACAAGCCCCGATCCAAAAAGGTGATATTGTTGGTAAAGTGATTTATCAAGTCGATGATCGCAAGGTCGGTGAAGCTTCCTTGGTGGCTTTAGAAAGCGTTGAGCAAGGCGGTTGGTTTAAACGAACCTTAGATAGAATCAAACGTTTATTCGCAAGCTGGTTTTAAAATCCCTTCATCATGAATGACACAGCAGAGAAATTTTTTCTCTGCTGTGTCTCTTTTCTATGTATGGTGATGCAAAGGAGGTTATCGATATCTCTCTAGTGCTCGCTCATCCTATTTATCGCTTGATCAATGTATTTAATGAGCTAGCTATCGTCAGCGGTCGAGTGATATTAAAAATTAAGTTAAATAAATTTAAACAGACCTTAACTTCCCACTGACATCATCACGAATCCTTTTTGTCATCCTGTGCAATGATTACCTGTTGCACTCGTTAAAGGATAAATAATGGAGTTTAGCGCTGAAGACCGCCAAGCCTTATACAACGTATGGATGTCACAAAAAGCCAAAATGCATTTAACTCAGATGCAGATGGCGAAACGACTCAACTTAACCCAAGTAGAGTTTTCTCAACTTCTGCGCGGTGATAGTCCTTTGTCGATGACTTTTATTAGCCAGTTTTGTCGACATTTGCATATTGAACCCCATATGGTGATACCGAGTTTAAAAACGGCGGCTGCTTATAATCAGCAAGCGATCAGTTTAACCAGTCGTGTGATCATTGATGGTGATATTCAGCATGTGTCAATAGAAGGTAATCAAGTGATTATTGAATATGTTCATTATGCTTAATGGCGGTAAAGAATAAAGTCCGATAGTCTAAAAATTAAAAAAATTCTTATGGGCTAATACATTGAGACTGCAATGCTGATGGGGTGAGATGATGTGGTTGGCCCCATCATCATCAAGTAATGCAGAAATCTTACTTTTATTTTAAAGCATCAATCTAGAGAATAAAGCCTACTCAGTGTTTGAACTTTGTTCGGTTCGGTTGTCTATTATACCACTTGGTTCATTTATTGATCACTTGATTGATAAATCACATTTTTTTATTGACCTTGCTGAGGAATACGGTAAAGTACGCCTCGTTCTCAGGGCAAAGCCCGAAAGAGCAGATGGTGTTGCCATACCGCAATTTGCGTTGCCCTGGTGGTGAAATTGGTAGACACAAGGGATTTAAAATCCCTCGACTTTCGAGTCGTGCCGGTTCAAGTCCGGCCCGGGGCACCATCAGCCAAAATAGAAACTGATACAAAGGCGCGTTGGCAGAGTGGCCATGCAGCGGATTGCAAATCCGTGAACCTCGGTTCGACTCCGGGACGCGCCTCCATATTTTTAAGTAACCAGCCTAGATGCTGGTTTTTTTGTCTCCGTTGTTTCTACTTTTTCATTTATATCGCCGCGATATTAATCTCTCTATATAACTTAATGATATTGAGTGCGGATATTCCAATTAGAAAAAAGCCAGCCTATTAATCGTGGCTGGCTTTTTTATTTTGATCAGATGGATTAAGAGTAAAGCGCTTGCTCGGTTCTTAATCCTTTGATTAAGCTTACACACATCAGTAGCAATACAAAGCTAAAAGGCAGAGCTGTGGCGACGACGCCGGATTGCAGTGCTTGTAGCGCCTCTGAGCCCCCAACCCAAAGTAGTACGGCAGCAATTGAACCACCGACCGTTGCCCAGAATATACGTTGTAATACCGGAGCATCCACTTTTCCTCCTGCGGTAATACTATCGATGACCAGAGAACCAGAATCGGCTGAAGTAATGAAAAAGATCAGGATCAGTACGATCGAGATCAGCGATAAGGCGTTACCGAGCGGTAATTGCTCGTAGACATGGAATAATGTTAACGAAATATCGGTTAATCCATGTGTGCCTAGCTCACCGATTTGGTTAGAAACCTGCTCTAAAGCGATCCCACCAAACACTGACATCCAAACGATGATCAGTAAGGTTGGAATAAATACCACCGCAAGAATAAATTCACGCACCGTCCTGCCTCGTGATACCCGCGCAATAAACATGCCGACAAAAGGTGACCATGATATCCACCAAGCCCAGTAGAAGACCGTCCAACCATGCATCCAGATTTCATCATCACGACCATGGGGATTACTTAGGGGAAGAATGTTTTTTACGTAAGCCATGAAGGTCGCAGGAATCGATTGTAGCGTGGTATTAAAGCTAACACTGATAATAAAAATCAATAAAGCGAGAGCAAAAGCCATATTGATATTACTCAATACTTTAACGCCGCCGTTGATACCACGTACCACCGAGATGATGGCAATCAAGGTCACAAAGACAATCACGGCAAATTGCATCCCGATCCCACCTTGGGTACCAAAAACGTAGTTAATACCACTTGTGGCTTGTTGAGCGCCTAAGCCTAATGAAGTCGCTAAACCAAATAAAGTGGCTAATACGGCCATAATATCAATAATATGACCGAGCCAGCCCCATGCACGGTCACCAAAAATAGGATAAAACACGGAACGAATGGAGAGTGGGAGGCCTTTATTAAAAGAGAAAAAACCTAATGCTAAGGCGACAATCGCATAAATCGCCCATCCGTGAATCCCCCAGTGAAATAGCGTTGCACCCATGGCAAGAGATTTTGCTTCTGGTGTATAAGCCTCGACATTAAAGGGCGTTCCCCACCAATTGGTATAATAAGCGGTTGGCTCAGCGACACTCCAAAATAATAAACCGATGCCCATGCCTGCAGCAAAAAGCATCGATAGCCACGATATTCTGGAATGATCAGGGGCTGCGTCTCGTCCACCAAGGCGAATTTTACCTAAAGGGGAGATCATTAATCCCATAGCAAAGAGCAGGAAGAAATTGGTTATCCACATGAAATAGGCATCAAAATGTTGAATAATGCCATTTTTAAGTGTGTCGAGTGCAGATTTGGCTATCTCCGGACCGACCCAGATGATGGAGATAAGAAACAGTAGAATGAATCCGGCACTAATACCGAAGACAGGATTATGAACATCAAATCCCCATTTTTGTACATTGTCTCTACCGACATGGTAATCGGTCGTTTCAATGCTGTATTTGTTAAAAGCGTTTTGCATACGATGACTCAACAAGTGCTTCGCATTCGTCACTCGTCTACGTGTAGACAAGTGATGAATACGTCAAAAGATAAATAAATAATTAGAGTACAAATCATTTTTCGATGCAGATAATAGCGACAATTTTGTTTTAAAGTCAAATTTATAAATTTTTATGCTGTTTAAAATACTAAAATAGTTGCTTATTTTATGTGAGTGAACATTGTTCGCTGTGGTAAAGTTTGCATCATCGGTGGACGAAGTGCGATTGTTGATAGTCCGCTCTCGTATTTCCGAAAACGCCAAGTCATTGGGGCTATGTTGAATTTGATAAAATAAGCAGGATGAGATGGAAAAAATTGCCATTTTGGTTGATGTACAAAACGTTTATTACACCTGTCGAGAGCGATACGGGCGTCACTTTAATTATAACCAGTTCTGGCAACAAGTGACTCAAGGCCGTCACGTATTTAAAGCGAACGCTTATGCGATTGCCAGTAAAGAGCCTCAACAGCGGCAATTTCATCATATTTTACGCGGTGTAGGTTTTGAAGTGATGCTAAAGCCTTTTATTCAACGTAGTGATGGCAGTGCGAAAGGAGATTGGGATGTGGGAATTGCGCTTGATGCCTATGAGCTAGCTCAGCAAGTCGATACGGTTGTTTTAGTGTCCGGTGATGGGGATTTTGAACCTTTAGTAGAACGTATTCAGCAGCGCTTTCAGGTTAAGGTTGAGGTTTATGGTGTACCAAGACTGACGGCACAAAGTTTAATTGATGTCGCCAGTCAATTTGTTCCGATAGAGCAAGCTTTATTGCTGTAATCCGTTATCCGCCTGCTGTTCAGCATCGGTAGTTACGGTTTCTAAAGCGGCTTGTTCTGCTTCTAATTTGGCGCGCTCCGCTTTAGAAATATAACGAGGTTTATTGGTGCCATGTAGCTTGGCGTTTTTCTTTTTAAGATGCTTTTGTAGTGTTTGATTAATTTTCTTTTTACGGTTCATGCTTCTGTGCTCGATGACGATCAATTTAGGGCCAAGTGGCCCTAAAGCCGCGCAGCATACTGGTTTTTAAGGGCGAACTCAATCAAGTTTATTGCGTGTTGTTTATTCTCCAGCTACCCATTGACGTTTGGTTTTCACGCTGGCCAGCAGCATGTACAAACAAGTGATCAATAACGTCACAAAAAGATAACCAAGTAAGCTTTGATTGGTGTAGATAAACCAATCAGCGATAACGGGCCCTAATACAGAGCCGATACTGTAGCTAAACAGCATCACTTGAGTGGCTGAGACAATGTAATGGGCATCTAATTTATCGCAGCCTAAATTAATCGCAATCGGGTAGAGAGCAAACGTTGCCATACCGAGCACAAACAAACTGATCGCGAGAAGCGTAACGCTACTGTCTAATAATGGTAATACCGCCGCAGAAGCGCCTAATAAACAAAAGAAAGCCATTAATAAGGTTCTGCCAAGATGCTTAGATAGCCAAGGAACAATCGGTTGTACGACCATCGCGCCGAGAATAATTAATGCCATTAAGCTGCCGATTTCTGAGTGACTAATGCCACGTTGTGTCAACTCTATTGGCATCAGTCCATAAATAGCGCCCAATATCAGCCCTGAAACTAAACAGCCAATGATGGCAGCATGACTTAATTTGGTCATTTGTTTCCAAGACAGACTTTGTCCTGCTTCGGTAGACGGTTGATCAGATTGACCAAAGATTAAAATCACCGTTGCGAAGCATAATAAGGAGCCAATCGCAATAAATGGGATTAAACCATTAACGCCTAAGTATCCAATCCCTAATTGTCCCATCGCTGTACCGCCATAGAGCGATACCATGTAAATACCTAATCGTTTTGCGCGGCCACTTTCATTACCATGCAGTAACCACGACTCAACTACAACGAATACCCCCGCAACGGCAATACCAGCGATAAAACGTGCACCAAGCCAAGTTAGACTATTGGCAAAAACGGGCAAAATCACGATAGACGTTAACAGCACTAATAGACAGCCAATGAAAGTATTGCGATGTCCGAAGCGATTGACTAACTGCTCCATAAACAGCGCGCCGAGCAATAAACCGGCATAAAACACACTGGCTAGCCAGCTGGCTAAAGAAAGTTCCAACCCATAATGTGGCAGCATGAGTGGGATGACACTCATCAAATATCCTGAAGCGACGGCATACAGTGTGAGCGCAATAACCGGTACTGAAATACGATGAACGGGAGAAGTAATCATGTCCATAGTTATCGCCTCGAATTAAGAATAGGACTAGGTTTCGCGGCGAATATGGGACTTAAAAATAGAAAGGTAAAACGAAAAATAATGCTCATGACGATAAAATAAATTTATCAAGTCATAAGCTATGATTAAGCGTAGTAAAGTTGGCATAATCGGCGGTGAAATGCCAACTTTAAATGTTATTTTACGGGATAATTTATTTGGTTAATGCTTGGTTTAGCCATTGTTCAAACTGACTTTTTGGTAACGCACCATTGAGAACATCGACTCTTTTGCCTTGTTTAAAGACCATCAGGGTGGGAATGCTACGAATCTGATATTTTCCTGCCAACGCCTGTTGAGCTTCAGTGTCGATTTTTATAAATCTCACTTGCCCTTGACGTTCGACGGCTACGTCATGAAAAATGGGGGCAAAACCGACACAAGGATTACACCAAGGAGCCCAAAAGTCGATAACGACCGGTTGTTCACTGGCTAATAGCGCTTCTAGATTATCCGCTGTACCTTCAATCGGAGCCCCATCAAGCAGTGCGGCTTGGCATTTTCCACAGCGCGGGCTTTCAGAAACTCGGGCTGTTGGGATACGATTAAGCCCATGGCAAGCTGGGCAGCGAGTGGTGAACGTTGACATGGTTTCCTCTTTTAGTTTTGTTGCTTTGCCGATCAGCGCTTAACGTGATTAGGCAAATCAGCGTATACTAGTCGTTTTGTTAGGTGAATGCGCTTAACATCGCCAATAATAAATGAATGCCTATCTCCTTGCTATTTGATTAATCTCACCAGTAGCAAGAGCATAACAACGAAAAGCAGGATTATAATGACTCAATATTATGCTGAAATTACCGGTTGGGGTAAATGTTTGCCACCGGCCACGCTCTCAAATGATGATTTAAGCACCTTTTTAGAGACTAATGATGAGTGGATCCGCACTCGCACTGGGATTGAATCTCGCCGGATTAGCCACGTGAATACCTCAGAGTTAGCTACCGTAGCGGCTCAACACGCGATTGCTTGTGCCGGGATTGACGCTAAAGAGATTGACTTGATTATTGTTGCTACTTGTTCGCCCGATTCTCTCATCCCTAATATTGCTTCAAAAATCCAGCAGAACTTAGCAATAGATAGCGCAGCCGCTTTTGATCTTAATGCCGCTTGTACCGGGTTTATCTACAGTTTAGAAACCGCCACTCGCTTGATGCAGGCTGGTCGCTACCAACATGCTTTAGTGATTGGCGCAGAAAGACTGTCTTTTTATATTGACTGGACCAAACGCGATACCGCCGTTTTATTTGGTGATGGTGCCGGTGCGGTAGTGTTGAGTCGTACAGAGCAACCGGTTGGGTTACAAGAAGCCAAAATTGGTTGTGATGCTCAAGGGCGTGATATTTTGGCGGTGCCGAAGTTTGGTAGCTCAATGGATCGCTTTGCTGCCGACAATGGTTATTGGGCGTTTGATTTTGTTGGTAAAGAGATCTTTAAAAGAGCCGTTAAAGGCATGGGCGCGGCGGCGGCGCAAGTGTTAACCACCAGTGGTTTAGCGCAGCAAGACGTGGATGTGGTCATCCCACACCAAGCCAATATCCGTATCATTCAAACGTTATGTGATTTATCGGGTATTAGCCAAGATAAAGCGTTTATTAATATTCAGAAATACGGCAATACGTCGGCGGCAACGGTGCCGATTGCCCTGTGTGAAGCATTGGAACAAGGTAAGATTCAACCCAATAATAACGTGTTACTCGCCGCGTTTGGTGCAGGCTTAACTTGGGGCGCTGGCCATATTAAATGGGGCTCACGGGTAACGCCTCTGGGCAGTAGTGATGCACAATTACCATCCTGTGAGCAAAGCGCACTGCAATTGCTAGAAAAAGCGATTGAACATTGTCAGCAGCGGCCACTATCTCAATAGCCGCTGAGCAGCAACGGCAAATCTGTTCGGTGTCCGTGGATTAGCGTCATCGTTGATAGCCAGCGTCAATGGATACGCTGGCTATCGTGTTTTAGGCTAACGCCATTGCCAGCAGTGTGATCGGGTGAATGCTTTCGGCGGTGGTGTTTTCTTCGATTTGCCATTTACAGGTTTCACAGTCGGTCACCGCGAAATCTGCCTTGGCGGTGTTGATCGACTCAAATAGGTGTGAACCAATCTTCATTGACACATCGTAGTTTTCCGCTTTAAAGCCATAAGTGCCCGCTAAACCACAACACTCACTATCCAAAACCACCAGCTCTAAACCTGGGATCATTTTCAGAAGTTCAATCGTAAAGATAACATTACCACTGCGCTCCAAATGACAAGGAGTGTGATAAACCACTTTGAGGTTAACGGGTTTCATCTTCGGCGCATTGCCACTCATGAATTCTTTGAGTAGAAAACGCGTGACATACTCAATGCTTGCCACGACTTGGCTATTATCAACGCCTAACACATGCGGATACTCTTGTTGCAGAGTAAAAGAGCAGGTCGATGAGGTTGAGAGTACCTTAGTCTGTCTCTCCAAGACGGCCGTTTCTAAGCTTTTGACATTCAGTAGAGCATTACTGCGCGCTTTATCGTGAAAGCCATTGGCAATCAAAGGTACGCCGCAGCATTTTTCTTTATCCAACAAGCTGACGCCGATGTTCATCGCGTTCATTACCCGAACAAAGTCTTTCCCTAACTGAGGATGATTGTAATTGACATAGCAACCATGAAAGTAACTGACTTGGCGGTTATAGCTGGCTTGCTGCTGTTTTTGTTGTTTGAACCAACGGCGAAAGGTGCCATGAGAATATTTCGGTAGGGCTTTGTGATCATGCACACCGATGGTTTTGTGCATGATTTTTTTGACCAGAGGTAGCGAGGTGGCAAAATTGACGACTGGTGCAAAAGGCGTAGCGAGGGAGCCAAATAAATCGGTATGACTGAGCACATAATCACGCATTAACTTCGGATTGAATGGCTTTTTACCATACTTGCCTCGTGCCACGGCAATCAGGTCGCCAATCCGCACGCCAGAAGGGCAAGCGGTTTCACAGCGCTTACAGTTGGTGCACAGTTTTAGTAAGTCATCGTAGTATTCCGCGCTTTTGATCCGCAAACGCTCGCCATCTGGGCCGCATTGTTTTGGCCCAGGGTACAGTGGATTCGCTTTAGCAACGGGGCAGTACACGGTACACACGGTACATTTGATACATTGATCAAATGAGGTGTTTTTCGGTGCATTGGCAATAAAGGAATGATTCATACCAGAGCCTCCTGAGTTGAAGCTTGCGCTTGCCATTGAGCGATAATTTGTGACGTAGCATGATAAGCAGTTGCAATCGCGACGCCACCACCACAACCTTCAAACACCGGATCATAACCTGCGAGCATAGAACCGCAGCAATAGAGGTTATGGATAGTCTCACCTTGACGGCTAGGGTTTAATGAGGCGGTCGTTGTGACGCCAAATGTCATAAAAGGGTGAGAGCACTTAGCAAAAAAGTCGTGATTACGCCATTGTGCCCGCTCTTGAGCACTTTCAACGTCGAGTTGGAAAATAGGCTCACTGATCCCCTGATGATTAGCGGCTAAGCCCTGACTAAAATAACTTCCTGTCGCCATGAGAAAATGATCAGCATAAAGCGCCATATCGGTCAGGTTTTTGGTGTATATCGCGTTCAATCGATGGTGATTAAACTCGCCTTTGGTGACTTTATCGCCTTTTAAATGTATACCACCAAGGGATAAGAAAGCACGACTAAGCGACTCCTCAATCCGGATCCCCATCAAAGAAGGTGGCATGGTCGGAACTTCATGCAAAGACAATCCAGTAGTGGCGTGTAATTTATCGAGTAGGTGCAATCCGTCACCGTTACCCATGATCGCTGGGAGAATTACCAAATCATCACCGGTGGCTACTTGCGTTAATTGATCACAAAACGCTTGCCATGCCGAAGGTTTTTTAAGCAACCTTGCAATATCAATTGAGCGCAGTTCATGAGGATTATGGCGCAGTTCAGCAAAACCAGTAATCGAGATCGAAACAATGGTACTGGGAATGGTCGAAAATTCAGGTAAACAACGTAAGTTATCTTGTAGCATCGGCGGTTGAAAATCGCGGTAACCTTCGATGGACACCAACACAAGCCGTTTAAAATCGCACTGTTTTTTATGTTGATATACATAAGGCTGCGAAAGCCAAGTCGCTTTAAGCGTTCCCATTGAGGTGATCCGCTGATGATTACTATGATCGGCTTGATGACTTAATGGCATCCCATGTTGCTGAAGAGTATGTTGAAACCACAGTAATCCTTGCTGGCTGATCGCTGCCCCAACCTTACTGTAAGGATGTTCCGGAGCTTGTTGAGCGAGCTGTTGGATTGCTTGAAAAGGAAACTCAACGGCGCTACCGCAGGGTAGTTTACCTAAGACATCAATCGAACCTGATGAAAAATGCAGCGCGCTTTGTCCTTGGCTGATCAGTGCGGTTTTTAAGCCTGCTTGTAAGCAGCGGATCCCTGCACTATAACCTGCAATCCCAGCGCCGATAATGATCACGTCATACTTCATCATAACGTCTCCTCCTGGCTCGATTGAATAGAAGGATGAGGAAGATCGCTGGCACCCAATAATCCTTCATAGATCCAATAACTAAATTCTGCCTCGCGCAGTGCATCGCCCCAGAAAATCGGTTTAATGCCTTTCCAGCGCTCTTCTAAAAATTCCACCAACAGTTGGCTTGATTGTTGACCAGAGACACCGCCATAGTCTTGAAATAAACTGGCGGCTCGGTAACTGCATAATTCACCTTGGCATGGCCCCATGCCCAGGCGTGTGCGGCGGCGTAAATCGACGAGATTATTAACATCTAACTGCTTAATCGCGTATTCAATCTCACCCGCGGTGACCATTTCGCATTCACAGATGATGGCTTGGCTTTTACTGTCTGCCGATAAAAACTGCTCAGCTCGCTCACCGTGACGATAAAGCGCCGATTCATAGACGGGTTTTGCTAAGCTGGCGGTTTTTTTGACCGGCTTTTCGGCTTGATTTGAACCAGGAAGAGGGCGGGTATGGGTAGAGCATGCCACCGTATTGCCCAATTTTTTGGCAACCATATCGGTGGCCCATTCGGCCATTAATCGATAGGTCATCAATTTGCCGCCAGTAATGGTGGTTAGCCCTTTCAGGCCATCGCGTTCTTGGTGGTCTAACAATACAATCCCGCGGCTGATATTGCGTCCACTACCATCATCATCGACCGCCACTAACGGTCTTACCCCTGCGTAGGCACGTAATACCCGAGTGTTGGCCATGATCGGAGCCAATTTCGCCCCTTCAGAGAGCAAAATATCTACTTCTTTCTCGCTGACGTGTAGATTGTCAATCTGGTCGTAGTCAATATGTTCGGAGGTCGTGCCAATCAAAGAAATGGTATCACCTGGGACTAAAATATCGGCATCGGAAGGTTTACGACAGCGATTAATCACTAGGTTATTGATGCGATAGTCGAGAATGAGTAGCGATCCTTTGGCTGGGAACATCTTGATATTCAGATCAGCATACTCACAGATATTTTGTCCCCAAATTCCAGCCGCATTGATCACTTGCTTAGCAACAATATTAAATTGACGATGAGTACTGAGCTGCAGGCAGTGAACGCCGAGTACAGTATCACCTTGGCGAATAAGACCAGTAACTATGGTGCGGTTAAGGATCTGTGCACCATGCTCTTTGGCATCAAGTACATTAGCGGCACATAATCGAAAAGGGTCTAAGGTACCATCGGGGACTTGTACGGCACCAATTAAAGCAGGGTTAACATTCGGTTCAAGACGTAGCGCCTCTTTAGCGCTGAGTTGTTTGGTGGCAATGCCCGCCGAGTGGCAAGCGTTAATAAAGGTTTCTTGAAACGCAATATCATCTTCGGGCAGTGTGATGAACAGGCCTTCCGTTGCTTCCACACAGTGCTTAGCAATCTGTTTTAAAATTAGGTTCTCTTGGATACACTCTTTAGCAGACTCATGGTCAGTGACGGCGTAACGAGCGCCAGAATGGAGTAGGCCGTGGTTTCTTCCGGTTGTACCTGAGGCGATATCGTCTTTTTCAACCAGAATGCATCGAATACCACGCAAAGCGCAATCACGCATAATCCCGGTTCCCGTCGCTCCGCCACCGATGATCACCACATCGGTTTCGATGGTTTGCTTCGTTGTCATGCTCATGACCTCTGCCTTAATTATATTTACAATAAACTTACCATTAGTGTGCCATTTTAAGTTGAATATGTTCGATAGATTGCTCACAAAAGTTCGAACGAAAGATTTTTGGTGAGTGGTTATCGTCAAGTTGCTTATAGATAGCAAATGGCTAAACAAAATAGATGGGATTAGATGATTTTTATTTACTTATTGTTCACATGAGTTTTCGGCAGGCAAGCAAAGCAATATAACGAATGTAAACGCAAATTTTTGAATACGAGTGAGTAAAAAGTGCCATTGTTCTTGATGTTAACTGTCGCTCTCTGCTCTACCATTCATCAGTTTTGAGCTTTTATTTTGATATGTTGCCGACGTTTATATTAATTTTTTCGGATATTTAGTTGTAAATATGTTGTTCATCGTTCTTATGATATTCATCTCACCACGTGAGCGATGGTCGCTAAGAACGACGATTTTTAACCATAATGGCGAGGTTTTCTGAGATCAAAATATGGCTCTAATTAACAAAAATTACTCTTATTGATTACAAAATTGTGTTCGAACGCTCATTTGTGAGGTTTTTTCATTTTCGAAGTGATCTTTTTGTGCGAGATTTTGCCCCGTATCACCCTATGACGGTGTGCAATAACGGTGTAAACGGAAAAGGACACTTACTTATGGCTCGAACAAAACAACAGACTCTTTTAGGAGAGTGTATCGCAGAGTTTATCGGCACAGGATTGCTGATATTTTTTGGCGTAGGCTGTGTCGCTGCGCTAGTACTGACTGGAGCTCAATTTGGTCAGTGGGAAATTAGTATTATCTGGGGACTTGGGGTCGCCATTGCTATTTATTGTACCGCAGGTGTTTCTGGTGCACACATTAATCCAGCGGTAACCATCGCTTTAGCTGCGTTTCATGGTTTTGATAAAGCGAAAGTGTTGCCCTACATTATCGCACAACTGCTCGGTGCATTCTGCTCTGCGGCGCTCGTTTACGGCTTGTACAGCAACCTTTTTGTCGATTATGAAATCGCCCACAATTTTGTCCGTAGCAGTGAAGCTGGTTTAGCCACCGCAGGGATTTTCTCGACCTATTCTCATCCTTCTCTTTCTTTTCTAGGAGCGATATCGGTTGAATTTGTGATCACCGCCGTGCTGATGTTTGTCATTCTCGCTCTCGGTGATGAGAATAATGGTGCGCATCGCAACGCGATGAACCCACTATTGATTGGTATTTTGATTGCGGTGATTGGTGGCTCGCTTGGCCCACTAACTGGCTTTGCAATGAACCCAGCTCGTGATTTTGGACCTAAATTATTTGCTTATTTTGCTGGTTGGGATTATGCCCTAACGGGTGCAAAAGAGATCCCATACTTTATTGTGCCGATTATTGCGCCGATTGCTGGAGCTTGTTTTGGTGCATGGGCTTACCCTAAATTTATCGCTGCTTACCTGCCAACTGAAGGAACGGGTTGCACCATACCTAATCAATGCGATGTAGTAGAAGATAACGAACAAGCACATGTTTAACGTGCATAATTTATTAACCCATTTATTAGAACGTGAATAAGGAATAGACCATGACTGAGCAAAAATATGTGGTTGCATTGGATCAAGGTACAACCAGCTCAAGGGCAGTCGTGCTTGACCATGATGCCAATATCGTCAGTGTTTCTCAGCGTGAATTTACTCAGATTTATCCACAAGCGGGCTGGGTAGAGCATGACCCAATGGAAATTTATGCTACACAAAGTTCGACATTGATCGAGGTGCTTGGTAAATCAGGTATCCGTAGTGATGAAATTGCTGCCATTGGTATTACTAACCAGCGTGAAACGACGATTGTTTGGAACAAAGAAACGGGCAAACCAGTTTACAATGCGATTGTGTGGCAATGTCGCCGCACCGCTGAAATTTGTGAGCAACTAAAATTGCGTGAAGGGCTGGAAGCGTATGTGCGTGAGAACACAGGCCTATTGCTTGATCCTTACTTTTCAGGCACCAAGGTCAAATGGATTTTAGATAATGTTCCAGGGGCTCGTGAAGACGCACAAGCGGGTAAACTCCTGTTCGGTACCGTAGATACGTGGTTAGTCTGGAAGATGACTCAAGGCCGTGTTCATGTTACCGATTACACCAACGCTTCTCGGACTATGCTATTTAATATCAACAATTTACACTGGGATGAAAAAATCCTCAAAGAGTTTGATATTCCATTAAGCATGATGCCTGAAGTGAAATCTTCTTCAGAAGTGTATGGCCAAACTAACATTGGTGGTAAAGGTGGAACCCGTATTCCTATCGCGGGGATTGCCGGAGATCAACAGGCGGCGCTTTACGGTCAAATGTGTGTCGAAGCGGGGCAAGCAAAAAACACCTATGGTACGGGCTGCTTTTTGTTGATGAATACCGGCAAAGAAAAAGTGACTTCAAAAAATGGTCTTTTGACGACGTTAGCCTGTGGGCCGAAAGGTGAACCAAGTTATGCGCTCGAAGGTGCGGTATTCATGGGGGGCGCATCGATTCAGTGGTTACGCGATGAACTAAAATTAATTTCCGATGCTCACGATTCAGAATACTTTGCCACTAAAGTCGATACTGCTAATGGCGTCTATGTCGTGCCGGCCTTTACTGGGCTAGGAGCGCCTTATTGGGATGCTTACGCTCGCGGTACTATTGTCGGTTTAACGCGTGGTGTGAATTCGAACCATATCATTCGTGCGACATTAGAAAGTATTGCTTACCAGACCCGAGATGTTTTGGATGCGATGCAAGCAGATTCAGGGATTAAGCTAGCGGCACTGCGCGTTGATGGCGGAGCTGTCGCCAATAACTTCTTAATGCAGTTCCAATCCGATGTGTTGGATACTGAAGTTCATCGTCCAAAAGTGACCGAGGTGACGGCGTTGGGTGCGGCTTATTTAGCCGGTATCGCGGTTGGTTTCTGGGATAGTTTGGATGAGCTGAAAAATAAAGCAGAAATTGATCGCTCCTTTATGCCACATCACGATGAAGAAAAACGTCAACGTCGTTATAAAGGTTGGAAACGTGCGGTGAAGTGCGCTCAATCATGGGCGGCTGAGCATCACGAAGAGGATTAAATTGATATTGCTGATGGATAAACTAGCCTTAAACTAGTGAAGATAAACCACGCGTCCAGAGTCTGTTATTTTCCGACGCGTGGTTTTTTATTGGTTACAGAGTTTAAGCGGCGTTCTGTACGCCTTCACTCTTTTTTGCATGTTGCATCCGAGCTAAAAAGTAGACATTAACACAAGCGATGAAGGCGTTGGTTGCGACCACTGGCCAAGCATCGATCATCAGTCCATAGCCGACAAATAAGCTACAACCAATAAAGTTAAGTACGCGAAGTTTTACGATGTCTTTCATCGTTAGGGAAATAGCCACCATGATAGAGGCTGCATAGCCCATAATATCAACCATATTCATATCCATTATTTGTGTGATCCTCTTGCAGTTGGCCCAAGCCGGGTCAGTCGCGCTACGCTGATTTTCACGATGAAAAATGAACAACGCTTTACCGATAATGGCTGGATTAATTTAACTAACTCAAACTATAGCAATGGTGAATGTGTGATAACACCCTCAAAAATAGCTTCGGAGAGGGTTAGCGATTACGCAAACGATTAATGCTAATAATAGTTTTGTTATTACATATTTTGTTGATTATTGAATTGATGGCAAAAGAAAGTCCGCTTGATAGCGGACTTGCATCGCGGCGAATAAATCTCATGTTTATTCAGCTTGCTCATATAAAATCAATTACTTTTTTTAGCGCCACCTTGAGTCATGAGCTTATCTTGTTCCGTTAACTCACGGATTCGGCGGCTAATATCACGACGCTCTTTAGAAATTTCAGCACTTTTAATGATGTGATCATCGACGCGATCTTCGTAGTCAGACTTCATGTTTTTCACAATCTCAATGATCTCTTCTTGAGTCATATCCGGTTTGATGTAATCGACTAAGTTTTCCAGTAAATCTACACGTTTACGGTTATCGCGAACCTTTTTCTCGTTATCGAGTAGTTCACGCTTTAGTTTGTTCTTACGACGAGCCAAGCTCACAATTTCAAATACGCTGTTCATAGATCCCTTTCCTATAATGAGTGCCACTATCTACCCAAGTGATATCAAGACGCTAAATTCAGCGTGGTACGAATGCGTTGCCTCTTGAGGTAACGTGGGCAGAGAAATTAAAACACATTGCAAAGGCGCATAACAGACCTAAGATCAAACCTCCCTCGGTATTGACTAAGAAATCACCAATAAATGGCCAGGGTGTAGATTTTATTGTATAGGGGCTTGTATTGTTTGCTTGAAATACGTTATACCCTTCCTACTTAAAGCGGTAACCAGCGGTATTTGCTCGGTTTCATGGATTCTCTCAGCGTATGGGGATAGAGTACGCCTATTGCTCTCGCTGGTCTCCGTTATTGAGTTACTTATCTTTGCCTTAACGTATAACAGGACAATAC
Source organism: Vibrio sp. A8-1 (assembly GCF_013048685.1). Lineage (NCBI taxonomy): Bacteria > Pseudomonadati > Pseudomonadota > Gammaproteobacteria > Vibrionales > Vibrionaceae > Vibrio > Vibrio sp. A8-1. The sequence goes on along the minus strand of NZ_VHTC01000004.1, from coordinate 62,386 downwards.
TTTGCCACTCAGTTTTTCAGACATTGTCATTCCTAAACCACCTGCGTCACACCATGAAAGCAAAGCACATCAACAGCTTCGCCAAGCTTATCTTCATGAAAGAGAACAGTTATTAGCCAGTGAGATTGAGTTAAACCGCTCGAAGGTGATCGTGATTGATGAGCAAGGAAGAGTCATACGATTGAGTTTGATGCTTGAACACTAATTGACTGTACAAGGTACAGATTCTAACTAGAAGGAAATTAACATGCATAGCGAACTGTCTGCTTTAGAAGCACGAGTCATTGGTTGTCTGATCGAAAAAGAGATCACGACGCCAGAATATTATCCGTTAACACTGAACAGTTTGGTGACCGCTTGTAATCAAAAAAGTAATCGCGATCCCGTGTTGAATTTGTCTGAGGCACAGGTGCAAGATACGGTTGAAGCGCTGATTGCCCGTCGCCTTGTCAGTGATGAAAGTAGTTTTAATCGTCGTACACCTAAATATCAGCATCGTTTTTGTAATACAGAGTTTGGCGATTTAAAACTCAATAGCCAAGAATTAGCGGTTATCTGTTGTTTGCTGTTGCGTGGTCCACAAACACCGGGGGAATTACGCACTCGTACCAACCGTTTGTGCCATTTTAATGATGTGAAAGAAACCGAAAGTATTTTAGAACAGTTACTAGAACGCGGTTTAGTGGTTAAGTTAGCTCGCGAACCCGGGAAACGAGAATCGCGTTATCACCATTTATTCTGCGGTGAAGTCGATACGCACAGTGTCGCTGCGAGTACAGAGACGGAGTTACCATTATCACGTATTGATGAACTGGAGCAACAAGTGGCGATGTTACGTCATGAAGTGGCTGAATTACGTGCGTTGATCGCCAATCATTAAGTATGTTAGCTCCCATTCAACACTCAGATTGGTGGGTCTATTTGATCCGAACATCGAAAAATGCACTATATTGTGGGATAACAACCGACATCAATCGACGTTTTATCCAGCATCAGCAGGGATGTGGCGCTAAAGCTTTGCGTGGTAAAGGCCCACTCAGCTTAGTGTGGCAGCACCATGTTGGACCGAGTAAAAGCCAAGCTTTGCAATTAGAACATCGGATCAAATGCCTGAGCAAAACGCAAAAAGAGCGTTTAGTTATGGGGGGATTTGATCTTTCCTGATCGTTGAGTTGCAGATAACCGAAACCGAGCCATAAGGAATAACAAGTGGGATGAAAATAAGACTGCTGATCGTGTTACTGAGTTGGTTTCCTATGGCCGTGTTCGCTAATCCCTCACAACTGCTGAGTGATTACTGGTCCTATCAAGCGTTTTTAGAGGCACATCCCGAGCAACAGACATTAACCGATTTATTGGCGAAAAGTGTCCAGACTCGAGCCGAACCCCTACCTCTAGCTCAAACTCGCCCAGTCACGATTTCAGTCATCTATCCCGGTCAGCAAGTGTCAGACTATTGGTCTCGTAATATTAAAGCGTTTGAAGCTCGTATGCATGAGCTTGGCATTACATATCAATTACACCAAGTTTTTACTCGACCTAGCTTAGATGCCCGTCAGCAAAGTATCTCCTTAATGGAAGCGATGCAAAATAAAACCGATTATCTGATTTTTACCTTAGATACCATGCGCCATCGAAAATTTATTGATCATCTACTGCATACCTCTGAGACAAAAGTCATTTTACAAAATATCACCACGCCCATTCGTGATTGGCAAGGTCGTCAGCCTTTATTGTATGCTGGGTTTGACCATGAAATTGGCGCTCAGCATTTGGCTGAGTTTTACCAACGCAAGCTGCCACAAGGTGCAGATTATGGGGTGTTATATTTTTCAGAAGGGTACATCAGTGAAGCGCGTGGAGACAGTTTTATCCATAATGTCAAACACCGTTTTCATTTAGCCTCGTCTTACTACACCACCGCCACGATGGAGAGCGGCTATCAAGCGACGCTCGATATCGTTAGTAATAATCCTCAAATTACCTTTCTCTATGCTTGTTCGACCGATATTGCGCTTGGAGCAGCACAAGCCTTGCGAGAACTTGAACGTGAAGATATCTATCTCAATGGCTGGGGGGGAGGTTCGGCAGAGCTTGAGGCATTGCAAGATGGCCGATTAGCGGTCACCGTCATGCGTATGAATGACGATACGGGCATTGCGATGGCAGAAGCCATCAAACGAGATCTGGCTGGTTTGCCAGTGCCACTGGTTTACTCTGGTGAATTTGAACTGGTGACTCAAAATACCACCACTGAACACATTGAACGACTCAAACAACGTGCGTTTCGATATTCTGATCGCTAATCATGACGGGAGATAATTGCAGTGCCAAGACCCATCGTGGCTGATAAAAAAAGGCATATGGCCACCCTGATTAGCCGAGCCATCGTGATGGCATTGAGCGTGTTAACGCTCGGTATTTTATTTCATACTTATCAAGTTAGTAGCCGATTAATTACGCAAGAAGTGATACGGACCACCAATCAAACGGCGAATTTGATCCAGAATATATTTAATTCTCGTCTGACTATTTTAAAAATTCATCAAGACAGCAGTGCGAAAAATGCCACTTTAGTTCATGCCTTACATGGCCACTTAACTAATGAGCTTGAACAGTATTTTCTCAGTGTTGATCGCAGTGATATCAGCCATATGGCGGACTTTCGGTTTATCGCTAATGTTACTCAACCGATCTGGGATGATGGTAATGCCCAGTTTTATGGTTTAACTGACAACACGTTTATCCATATCATTGAACAAGTCGCGTTTAGCCATGATTGGCACTTAATCACTACGCGATCTTTAATTGGCGATGTGTATCTTTTGGTTCGCCGTACGCCGATTATTGATACCGTGAGTGGTGAATCCCTAGGTTTTTTATACATCAGTGTGGTGCTGAACAATAATGTTACCTTAGTGGAGAACTTACGTGAGCGCAGTGACTCACAGCAACTGGTACTTGCTGCGGGAGGTGATGTTTTAGCCTCGACATTGATAGGGACAGAAGCTTATCAAGTGGATGAGGTGGTCAAAGAAGGCGAAGAAGGTTACGACATCCATGGCAAGTATGTGGTTAGTCGCACGCCATTAACTTTAGCCGGAGCGCCAACCTTTCTCACGGTATACGCTGTGCAGAGTAACCAAAACGCGCTCGCTCTACGTAATAATTACTTATTTTGGATGTTTGCTGTCGTTGCGGCGATCGCTGTCGTTTTCATTATTGTTCGTTGGTGGCTACAACGTAAAATTGAAAACGAAATGACGCGCTTAATGTCTTATACCCATCAAGTGGTTGAGCTACGTGAAGGTGCCTATTTCCCTGGTTCTCAAATTGTTGAGTTTGATCACTTTGGGCGCACGTTAGAAAGCACTTTTCATCAACTGGCCGAACAAGAAAAACAGTTTGAGGATCTCTTTAATTTTTCGTTATCGCCGACGCTATTGTGGACGGCCCAGGGGGGATTGATTCGCATGAATCCGTCGGCTGAGGCTTATTTCTTGAGTCATTATTCTCAACAGCATTCGCTTTTTGCCCGCGTTAAGCCTCAGTTGATTATCGCGGTTCAGCAAGCGGCACAAGGTAATATTGTCAAAGCGCTCAAAACAGAGTTCGATGGTAAAACCATTCTATGGGAATTATCACCGATCATATTGGATGAGCGGATTGTTTCGATCATTACTCAAGGACAAGATATCACGTCGATGGTGGAAGCGGAGCAGCAAAGTCGCCTTGCTCGTGAACAAGCGGAAGAGTCCGCTCGATTACGGGCTGATTTTCTCGCCAAAATGAGCCATGAATTACGGACGCCGTTAAACGGTATTTTAGGCGCTTCTCAATTATTAAAACAAAATTCGCTCACTCAGGAGCAGCAAGAGTTAGTCAATGTATTGTGCAGCAGCGGTGAGCATCTGCTCGCTGTTTTGAATGATATCCTTGATTTTTCAAAAATTGAGCAGGGAAAATTTCTGATCCAAAATAGTGATTTCCCAGTCGTAGCTATGGTTTCAGCGATTCGGCGTATCTATAACCCTTTATGCAAAGAGAAGGGACTTGAGTTGATCATTGAGTGCGCGATTGAACCGGAAATTCGCTTACACAGCGATCAAATACGCTTAAATCAGATTTTATTCAATTTACTCAGTAATGCTGTTAAGTTTACTCATCAGGGGTCGATTTGCATTAAATTAGCGCTTATTCAACAAGGCGGCATCGATAAGTTAATGATTAGCATAGAAGATACGGGGATCGGGATTGCGGCGACGGATTTACAGCGTATTTTTGACCCTTTTGTACAAGCAGAATCGACCACGACTCGGGAATACGGAGGTAGTGGTTTAGGCTTATCGATAGTCAGCAGTTTAGTTGAATTATTGCATGGTGAGATCACGGTAAAATCAGAGGTTGGTTATGGTACGCGCTTTGATTTGCTGTTTCCTATTCGTATTGTCGTGAATGAGGAATTGAGCGACGCCGAACAGACTAATACGGATCGCTATCAATTATTTACTCAGCCTATACGCGCATTATTGGTAGAGGATAACCGTACGAATGCTTTTATTTTACAAGCATTTTGTCAGAAATATTCAATACAGGTCGATTGGGTGAGTGATGGTTTACAAGCCATTGAGCGGGTAAAGGAACAAGATTACGATCTGATTTTCATGGACAATCAGTTACCGTATTTGGGGGGCATTGATACCGCACGAATCATTCGGCATGAGATGAAACTGTCGTTACCGATCTATGCCTGTACGGCCGATGGCTTGCTAGAGACACAACAAGCCTTCATTGAGGCCGGAGCGGAATACGTATTAGTGAAGCCGCTCAAAGAAGAGATGTTTTATCAAGCGCTGTGCTTTTTTAAACAACAATGTGCTAATTCAGAGCGCTGATAGTTTTGGAACGATCAGCGCTCAAGTCGATCTTATGCAGGGGAGATTTGTTGTGCTAACCCATTAAAAATGGAAGCGAACCCCCATACCAATTTGCGGTCCCCAAATACCAGCATTGCGGACTTCAGCCGTTAATGCCATTTGTTGGGTTGAGTGGAAGCGGATGCCCGCGATAAATATCGAGTTATCTTCATTACGGCCAATACGCAGATGCCCTTCTAAGGTTTCGGTTAACCAAACACGAGTACCGACGTTGAGCTCGATCATCATATCGTTTTTATTGCCTTCTTCACGACTGCCTCGTGTGCTGTGGACGAGCATTTGTCCATAGATATCGGCAAAAGGATTAATTGGACCATTGAACCCCATTCCGACGGCGGCATCCCAATCGCCCTCAAAACGCGAATCGACTCGGCCAATGAGGTGCGAATTTTCGGTAAAATAGGTATTAAACTCTCCCCCGAATGACTCGGGGTTTAATGCCGTTCTGATTTCAAAAAAGTTGTAGTTAAAATTGTTGGCGAAAGCAGCATGAGAGGTCAGTGTTGCCAACAATAAAAGAAGGCTGCTAGAGAGTCTTGTGAGCATGAAATATTCATCCTAAGAAGAAGAAAGCGTAAAGATACAATAATCGTATGCGAATTACAGGCCATTTCAGTAAATTAATCAATCTTCTATTCAGACTTTGCTGGTAAAATAGGCGCAAAATGAGCGGTTAACCAAAGTTCGAACTTTGCTTAACCCGTTTTGGTCGCCATTTAGGGAAGCGATATCACTATGTTCAAAGGTTTAAAGCGTGCGTTTTCATTATTGCTACTGTCATTCAGCCCATCATTGTTTGCTCAAGAGACGCTTCATTTGTATGCCGCTTCATCGATGACCAACGCCGTCAACGAATTGATTAAGCACTATCAGGCGAGCCATACCACAAGGGTCGTGCCGGTCTTTGGTGGATCTTCTTCTTTGGCCCGACAAATTGAGCGCGGTGCGCCTGCGGATCTGTTTTTGGCAGCGAGCGATGATTGGGCACGGTATCTGATCGATAAGCAAAATATTGGTTCTGAGCATGTAACTTTAATTGCAGGTAACCGAGTGGTTTTGATCCAGCCCGCTACATCGTCATCGGCGTCATTTGATGTCAACGACCGGCAGCAATGGCAACAGCGTTTAGCCCAAAGCCGTTTGGCGGTTGGTAATACGGATGCCGTACCTGTTGGGATTTATGCTCAGCAAGTGCTGAGTTCGCTTGGGGTTTGGGATGAGGTGCGATCTTATTTGGCTCCGACCAATAATGCCCGTTCAGCACTGGCTCTAGTGGAGCGAGGGGAGGTTGCGTTAGGCATGGTTTATCAAACCGATGCTCAATCGACGGATAAAGTCACGACCTTAACCGTGTTTGATGACAGCTTACACGATACGATTCATTACCCTTTGTTAAGACTGAGTGATAAATCCAATAATCAAACTTTTATTGATTACGTCACGTCACCGGCTGGAAAATCGATATTGGCTCGTTACGGTTTTACGACAGACATGGAGCATGAACAGTTTGCTCAGTGATTATGAATGGCTTGCTCTGCAACTCAGCCTGAAAGTCGCCACTTATACCATTGTTTGGTTATTGCCGATTGGTCTAATCCTCGCCTGGGTATTGGCAAGAAAAACTTTCATTGGTAAAGGTCTCCTCGACAGTCTTATCCACCTCCCGTTGGTACTACCCCCGATTGTGGTTGGCTATCTATTGTTAATCACTATGGGCAAACAAGGCGTTATTGGTCGTTGGTTAGAGACATGGCTTGGCGTGTCTTTTAGTTTTAGCTGGCGTGGAGCCGTACTCGCTTGTTTTGTGATTTCTTTACCTTTAATGGTCAGAGCGATTCGTTTGAGTATTGAAATGGTTGATCCTCGGCTTGAGCAAGCCGCGCGCACATTAGGGGCGTCGCCGCTGAAAGTTTTTTTTACTATCACCTTACCGCTGACTTTACCTGGGATTATTACCGGTACTATGCTCTCTTTTGCGCGCAGTCTCGGTGAGTTTGGTGCGACGATCAGTTTTGTCTCGAACATTCCGGGAGAAACACAAACCCTACCGTTAGCGATGTTCAATTTTCTTGAGACTCCTGGTTCAGAAATGGAAGCCGCGCGTTTGTGTCTTATTTCGATTGTGATTGCCTTAGTGTCGCTGTTTTTTTCTGAATGGCTGAATCGGCGTATGCGCCGTCGTTTGGGGATGAAGCAATGACTGACCTCCATCTAAAAGTGAAAAAGCAGCTTGGTTGTATGCAGGTTGATGTGGATTTGCACTTACCCAGCCGTGGTGTCAGTGCCATCTTTGGTCGTTCAGGTGCTGGAAAAACGACGTTAATTAACTTATTTAGTGGGTTAGAACAACCAGATTCTGGTTATATAAAAACAGCGAATCGAGTGTTATTTGATTCTGAACAAGGGATTAATATTCCTACTGAGCGGCGTCGAATAGGCTATGTCTTCCAAGAAGCAAGACTTTTTCCCCACTATCGAGTGCGTGGTAACCTGACTTATGGTGTATCGGTGGCCGACGATGACTATTTTACGTCGATAGTGAGTCTGTTAGGTTTAAATGCGTTATTGGAACGTTATCCGCATGATTTATCGGGGGGTGAAAAACAGCGGGTCGCGATGGGGCGGGCTTTATTATCCAAACCTGACTTATTATTGATGGATGAGCCTCTGGCTTCGTTAGATTTACCTCGCAAGAGAGAAGTCATGCCTTTTTTAGAGCGCCTTGGTCAGCAGATCAACATTCCCATCTTGTATGTGACTCACAGCATGAGTGAGATTTTACGTTTAGCGGATCACTTAGTGTTATTAGATCAAGGACGAGAATTGATATCGGGACCGATTGAGCAGGTATGGTCCTCCTCGTTGATGCGTCCATGGCAATCGTTTAGTGAACAAAGTACTTTGTTATTGGGCAAGGTTACTCATCATCGTCTAGATTATGGGCTGAGTTATGTTGCTTTGAGTGAGCAGGTCGGTTTATGGGTACAGCAAATTGAAGATGCTGTAGAGGGGCAGAGGGTTCGTTTGCAAATTCGTGCTACTGATGTGTCAGTGACGCGACAGTTTCCTCAAGCGACCTCAATTCGCAATATTTTACCAGTCAGAATCACGCGTATCGAGCATCTTCAGCAAGGAGAAGGACGCAAAAGTGTTGCTTTGCAATTAACGATCGGCGATGACTGTTGGCTATGGTCAACCATCACCGAATGGGCGTTACAAGAGCTAGGTTTACACGTTGGTATGCAGGTTTATGCCCAGATTAAAGGGGTGAGTGTTACCCAGCGAGATATTGTGGTAACTCATCCCTAGGTGACGCTGAGTTCAAGCTGCGTTAGGAAAGGGAAGGGTAACCTTCCCTTTATGGATGGATCAGCGCGCAAGTTTATGGTGGGCTCTTGAAAAATGCCCTGCGCTGAAAGCCCCAGCAATCGATAGCTCTCCTGCTAAACATAAACCTGCCACCACTTCGGCTAAGGCTCGTGCGTTACCGCTTCCCGTTAGCCCAAGTAGTGCTAAGCACGCTTTTTGGCTAGGCAGTGAGGTGCCACCACCGACGGTGCCGACCATCAAGTTCGGTAACGTAACGCAAGCGTACAATCCGCCTTGTGAGTTGAGCTCCATCCGCGTGATTCCCACGGCAGATTCCGCCACACAAGCCGGGTCTTGACCACAAGCAATAGAGAAAGCGGTGAGAGCATTTGCATAATGTGCATTGATGCCAACGCTACCGTTCAGTACTCCTCCAATCGTAGTCATTTCGGCAAATTTCACCATCGTTTCAGGAGTGGTATGCAGGTATTTTTTGATCAGTTCCGCGGAGAGATGCACTTCCGCGGTGACTTTTTTACCGCGTACATGACGTAAAACATGGCTATTGGCTTTTTTATCACCCGATAAATTGCCATCCAAAAAAGCATGTCGCGGCTTAATAGGAGAATGATGGACGATAAATTCAAAGACAGCGTTAGTGGCGATGGTCACCATATTTTGCCCGCAGGCATCGCCGGTTAGGTAATCAAACACCAAATACACATGGTTACCTTCCATAGTAACGTTTATATCATGCAGTTGACCGTGGGCGGTGGTTGCTTGAGCCAGCTGTTTAAACTGTTCGTATTGTGTGGTTACCCAAGCGATAAATTGCCCAGCTTGCGCAAGATGATCAAAAGCAAAGACTGGAGTACGAGTGACGCCTTCATTGAGGAGCATTACACTGGTTCCGCCAGCGGCGGTGATCAATTTACATCCTCGATGATAAGAAGCAACTAACGCAGCTTCAGTGGTCGCCAAAGGGATCAAAAAATCGTCGTTAGCATGCAGTCCATTGACTCGCAGCGGACCGGCGATGCCCACAGGAACTTTCACGGTGCCGATAAAATATTCAATATTTTTACTGTAATGAGCGAGATTACGCTGAGTCTGGTCATCCCATAATTGTGCCTGTGCTTCAGGTTGGTTAAGGGTTTGCCAACGTTTTTCTACATGGTGTGGGGTCATTTTTGAGCTTGCGATCAGCGTCTTGCTCGCTGGCTCAAAATGCGGTGCTAAGGCATCTTGTAATGAATCAGCAGATGAAAGCGCAGAGAAAGCGTGACTTTCTCCGCACGATGGCAGAGTAAATTTGGGCATAGAGATCACAATTAAAATTTTTCGAGCATTGTACTGAGCGAATCAGCAAACTCAATAACTAGTCATCGGTGCTGACAATTTATGGTAATCAATGGCATCAGTTGATGATGACTGATTATCGCTGAGCGAGGGATTATACACGAACATCCAGTAAGCTACCGATCATCTCTTGTTCACGTTGAATGACGCTTGCTCCAACACGATTGTATTGTTGAGCTTGGTTGAGATTCATTAATGCGTTAACCGTATCAGGCTTTTTGCTTGGGGGAGTGGGTTTCTCTTCAAGAGAATTGCGCTGCAAAGCAGGGTCTTGCGATGCGCGAGAAGTGTGGATTTGAGCCTGTTGAATTTCATGCGCCGCTTCGCCAGCCATTTTTGATGACTGCTGAAGAATAGGATAACCAGAAGAGACGGCAGAGACAGACATAATACTTCCTCGCTGTTTTTTTAAGCATACTCTGGTCCGTCTTGGAGTGCAACTTTATCCCATCGCGGGTGAGTCGTGGTTGCTATTCACTATCAATGCACTCGGACGGCAAATTTACTCGCCAGAGAATGCAGTTCTGGAAACATTCGATAAATAAGATATAGCTGCTGTAGCACCATACGTGCAGAGCTATCATCCTCTTCTCTCCATTCAGAAAGCCGTTTCTCCAAGCCAATATTGTCGATATCGCTGGTATCACACTGTTCACAATGGGTAAATAATTGCTGATACAACACTTCAAGATGTTGATGAATAACTCGATGGGCATCGAGCACTAATTGATGGATGCTTTCATCATCGATTCGAGTGCGGTGTGCGCCGAGCGCTGATATATAACTCAGTAATGCATGATTGAGGGTTAAAAAACGAAAGCTTTCATCGGTTGCCGATCGATACTTTCCCGGTTCTGCGAGCATATTACTGACCGCTGCAGCAAGCGCAGCATCGTGATTATGGGCATCACGTCGTGCAATCCGATAACTCAGACTGTCCTTTTTACCGATACGATATTGACCAATGATTTGCGCTAAATATTGTTTATTGGCTTGTACGGCTTCGGCCATGACCTTATGTAGCCGTTTTGACTGCCAGTCTGGAAAAATAAACACCACCGCGGCAACAGCAAGAGCACAGCCAATCAGGGTGTCAGCTAAACGTGGTAGTACCACTGCGTAACCGGCACCGAGCTGGTTGAAACAAAACAGCACTAATAAGGTAATAAATCCGGTCGCGTAACCGTAGTTATTGAGACGAAAAGCGAAAAACATCACGCCGGAAATCACAATAAATGCTAACTGGCTCTCTTGTGAGGGAAAAAGTGTTAGGAGAGGAACGCCAATCAATAACCCCGCGAGGGTGCCAATAATACGGGAAACCAGCTTTTGCCGTGTTGCCGCGTAGTTAGGCTGACAAACAAACAAGGTGGTTAATAAGATCCAGTATCCACGGTCTAAATCCAATCCTTGTAAAATCCCATAGCCAGCGGTGAGAGCGATAGACATACGAACGGCATGACGAAACAGTAATGAGTCGCGATGAAAGTTGGCTTGAATTCGTTGCCACATGGCCTTTATAGAGTGTGCTTCCGTATCATGTAAGACATCATCTTCGGTCTTTTGCACATCGGGATTACTGACGTTACTGAGCTGTTTTTCAACCGTAGCAAGATTATTAAACAAATAGCTGAGCTGAGCTAATAATTGCTTCCACTCTAACTGTTGTTGCTCTTGTAAGTATGTCAAAGAGAGCTGTAATTCGTCTAAGGCGATGATCGAATCGCTACGGTGCTGATAGCGTTGGCCGAGCTGAATAGAGAGAGCGATATCGTGGCAGGCTTGCGCTTGAGCTTGCAACAGATGCTTAAAACGAAACAGCACATCACTACGTGCAAAAGACTCTGCGAGCTCTTGGTAGCGATAATGGGTCGAACTGGCTCTTTCATGGATATCTTGCGCCACAAAGTACAGACCAAGGAAACGGTCACTGGCACCATCCACATGCCCTCGTTTTGAGCGGGCAAGCAAGGTCGCTTTGCATTGGTTCAGCGCGTTAACGGTTGCTCCATTTAAATTGGCTTCATTAATTCGATGTGGCTGGGGGGCTAAATTGGAGACAGGATAAAATAACTCGGCTTTAGCCTCAAAATAGTGGCCGAGTTGAACAAATACGTTGGCTAAACTTTGTTGGACAGGTTGCATTGGCCAAAATGCGTGCCACAGCATTGACAGAAGGTAATACCATGCGCTGCCCGTCAGTAATAGTAACGGTTGGAACCAAAGGTTCGTACTTTGGTCGGCACCGAGCATGGCGTAAATGGCGATCAATAAAGAGCCGAAGGCAATACTGGCGTAACGAGTACCGATGGCACCCAGCATGATAAAAGTGAAGGTTGAAATAAAGAGTCCAATCGCAAATAGCCACGGTGTATCAAATAAAATTTCGATAGAGAAGGCGGCTATCGCAAAACAAATAAAGGTCAGGACGATCGATTTTAAGCGGCCAGTAAATTTATCGTCTTGCTCTGCTAAGGCGGCGGCAATGACCCCAAGGATCAGGGGGGTTATCCAAGTGTTAACTTGATAGTGCCAAGCGGGAATGACAACACCTAAGAGCGTGATCAGGATCAGTAGGCAGTAATTAATGGTTTTGTTTGCCCAATAAAGGCGAAGTAAATGAAGTCGCTGCACAGTGAGATTCGATGTCAAACCTTAAAACACACAGTTTAGCAGAACTTTACGCTAACATTCTGATCAAGAATAATAAAAGTATCATTCTGTCTTAGTGAGTTGTTGATTATTGACATTAATTTTTCATTGCTATTGATGATTGAGTTATGATGTAGGTCGATAAAATCGAGAGGAATCGCCGAAAATGCAGCTAAGTGCAACCCAAACTGCACAATTTTTTATTGCTAATGAATATCACCATGTTGGCTTAGAAAATCAGCGTTTGGTGCTTTCTTCGCTGCACAGTGAAGAGCGGATTCCTTTTACCGTCTGGAACGGAAAAGTGAAGGTGCGACGCGGGATTTTGTGGGCGGAGTTACGATTTTTTGCTCATCCAGAGCAAGATACGCAACGCGTTTGGGTTGTACAAGGTTTGCCTTGGCCACAAGCTCGACAGTTTGCGCATCATATTGTCAACGTCTATCAACAATGGCTTGAGCAGCAATGTCAGCAATTGAGATTACATTTACCTCAATGGCAGCAAAAACTGCACCATTTACAACATTTACCGGCTTTTTTACCGCATTCACCGCTAGAGGAATGGATCAATCACGTTTTTGCTGATCTAACCGCGATGAACATGAGTTTAGAAGAAGCCATCAAACATTTACCTCATGTCATGGAACCATTAGTACCTTGGTTACTGACTCCCGATCAAGCCTTACAAGCCCGCAATCAAGCTTGGTTAGACATTGAGCGTCAAAATTGGACGGTTCTTTTTTCACAACTTGAATCCTCTCCGCTTAATGTATCTCAGCAGCAAGCGGTGTTGATCAATGATGATCATAACTTGGTGCTTGCTGGTGCGGGTTCAGGTAAAACCAGTGTGCTCACGGCTCGAGTGGCTTATTTGTTACAGAGCCACTTAGCGCAAGCGGATGAACTATTGTTGGTGGCTTTTGGCAAAGACGCCGCGAATGAAATGGATCAGCGTTTAAAAAGTAAGATTGGTCTTGCCGCCGATAAGATTCGTGTTAACACCTTTCATCAACTAGGGTTGTCGATCATTAACCAAGTGGAAAATCAATCCGTCGTGATTTCGCCGTTAGCATTGGATGATAAGCTGAAAAAAGCATGGTGTACGGACTGGTTAAAGCGCCACTGGATGACACCTACCAACTTTAAGCGTTGGCAGAAACATTTGGCGCAGTGGCCGATTGCTTATCTAGTCGGTGATGATGAGCTAGGCAGCCACGTTGAAAACCCTAAATTGATCGCATGGTTGGAAAAGCAACTCGATCAACTCGCCCAATTGGGCACGACGAAAAAAGCGATTCAGCAATACATCATTGATCATGTTGATTATCCTCGCTTGAACAGTGAGCTTGCTTTATGTTGGCCTTGCTACCAAGCATGGCAGCAAATGCTGAAAGATGAGCAGCAGATCGATTTTAATATCATGATCAGCCAAGCAACGGATTATGTACGCAAAGGCAAATTTTCTGTGCCTTGGAAATTCATCATGATTGATGAATACCAAGATATTTCACCTGCTCGTTTGGCGTTGATACAAGCGTTGTGTGAACAGGGGCCTAATCATCCTAATTTATTTGCGGTCGGGGATGATTGGCAGTCGATTTATCAATTTGCGGGGTCGGATGTTCACTTAACCACGGAATTTGCAGCGCGTTTTCCGCAATCGACCATTCATCATCTTGATACGACTTATCGTTTTAACGATCAAATCGGTTTGGTTGCCAATCAGTTTGTGCAGAAAAATCCTCATCAGTTACCCAAGACGCTAAATAGTTTTAAGTCGCAGAAGCAGCGAGCGGTTGTCCTGTGTGCCAGTAATCAAATTGAAAAAATACTCGATAAACTTAATCGTCAGGCTAAAGTGCCGAAACAGGTGTTGTTATTAGGTCGTAACCATTATCATCAACCAGAGCATCTGGCAGAATGGCAACGGCGATATGCCTCACTGCAAATTGAGTTTATGACCTGTCATGCGAGTAAAGGCAAAGAGGCCGATTTTGTTATTATCTTAGCGGTTAATGAAGGGCAGTTTCCCGCGCGAGTGAAAGCCCGTCATTTAGATAGCGCCTTGACCCAATCTAAAGTGGATTTTCCATTTGCAGAAGAGCGCCGTCTATTTTATGTCGCCATGACCCGAGCCAAAGAGAAAGTCTGGATAACTTACAGCGGTAATGGCTCTTGTTTTATCCAAGAGTTGCTCACCGAGGGATATCCAGTCAGTAAATCGATATGAATAAAGGAATAGTATGTATAATGCTTTGATTTTAGTAGATGTGCAAAATGATTTTGCGTCCGATGGTGCTTTGCCTGTCCCTGAAGGGCAGAGTGTCGTCCCAGTGATTAACTTATTAATGCCTCATTTTGATCATGTGATTGCCACTAAAGATTGGCATCCTGCAGGGCATGCGAGCTTTGCTTCTACTCAAGGTAAAACACCCGGAGAAGTTATCATGCTCTCTGGCATTGAACAGATATTATGGCCGGATCATTGTGTACAAAATACCGCCGGATCGGAGTTTATCGCAGGCCTTAATCTCGATGCTATCGAACATATTATCTACAAAGGGACTCATCTTGATATCGATAGCTACAGTGGTTTTTTTGATAACCAACGTCGCCATGCAACAGGATTAGCCGAGTATTTACAGCAACATGCGATCAGCGATGTGTACATTGCCGGACTGGCTACAGATTACTGCGTGAAATTTACTGCGTTGGATGCTGTGTCATTAGGATTTAAAACTTGGGTCATTAAAGATGCTTGTCGAGGCGTTAATCTATCACAAGGTGATATTGATAACGCTTGGCAAGCGATGGAAGAGGCCGGTTGCAGAGTGATTTTATCGCAGCAGGCGATGGTCTGAGTCGGTATTGAGGCGTGATAACACGCCTCTTCTCTTACGGCCATCATTCATCGATCACACGACAGTATTTAAAGATCCATCGTCGCTTATCGATATGGAGTGAAGTGCATTACGTTCTATCAGCAAGATAGGCCTGATAATCAGGGATTTCAATCTCGACTTCTTGCTCCATGAGTATGGAATTAAAAAGAAATTTTGCTGTGGCGCGGTTAGTGGCTACAGGAATATTCCACACACTCGCAATGCGCAATAAAGCTTTAACGTCTGGATCATGCGGTACAGAGTTAAGCGGATCCCAAAAGAAAATCAAGGCATCAATTTTCCCCTCGGCAATTTTAGCGCCTAATTGCTGATCGCCGCCCATTGGCCCGCTAATCATGCTGGTAATCGCTAATCCGGTTTCTTTATTGAGCATATGCCCAGTCGTGCCCGTTGCGTACAGTTCATGTTTTTCAAGCTTAGACTGGTTTTCAACCACCCAACGTAGTAGCTCACCTTTGTAGTTATCATGAGCGACTAAAGCGACGTGCTTTTTCGCCGCCATGATCCGCGTTGTTTTTTTCATTATGCTTCTTTCCTAATCGGTAGAGGGTCAGAGTTAAATAACCAAAACTATACGCTTATTCAATGACTTTACGATAAAAACTCGAACTGACGCTTACTATGTGTACTCTTTAACCGGTTTTATTCAGCTTTGATCTCAACTCCTCCAGCAATACGGCCGTAGGCCGATGATGGAGGAGGAAAGCGTTAGTCGAAAATCAGTACAATATAGATAAAGAACAAAAATAAGTGAGTGACTCCATTAAGGATATTTGTTTTTCCATGTCTGAAGCTAATACTTGCGACCATTAAACTTGCGATCAACAGAATCATTTGTGCGGGCTCTAAACCTAATATAATCGGTTCCCCAATCATATTAGAGATAACAATGACCGCTGGTACGGTAAGTGATATCGTTGCCAATATCGATCCAAAGAATAAATTCATGGCTCTTTGTAACTGATTATTCAAAGAAGCTTTGATCGCCCCCACACCTTCAGGAGCGAGTACTAACAATGCCACGACTAGCCCACCTAATGCAGCCGGTGCTCCTAAGTGTCCAATACTTGCATCAATAGGTATAGCAATACTCTTGGCAAGAAAAATAACCACAATCAAATAGCCAAATAATAATAAAAAGTGATAAGTATTGCTGCCTAGAATACTATGATGTTCATCGGTATGATCGTTATCTTCATCGATAAAGAAGTAACTATGGCTTTTTGTTTGAACATACAAAAATATGCCATAAAGAATAATAGAGATAACCACCAAAGCCGAAGCAAGGATGAAGGACATTTCACCAAACTCATTCTTACTGGTAAAATTGGGTAGTATTAAACATAAAATAGTTAAGGGAACAATAGCCACTAAATAAGAATTAATGCCTTGAATATTATATTTTTGTATATGATATTTATGGCCCCCAATCAGTAATGCTATACCGACTAAGCCGTTTAGTATCGACATGATGACAGCAAACATGGTGTCTCTAGCTAATACGGGGTTCGAGTCTCCAGTAAGCATCACCGATGAAATCATGATCACTTCTAAGGAAATCACTGATAGCGTTAATATCAAAGTGCCTAACGGGTCGCCAAGATTAATTGCTAATGCATCAGAGTGTTTTACAACACCAAAGATAGACAACATAACAATAATAAATAGAAAACCAGCGGCAGACCAATACAAAACGCTACTGCTAGAACCTAATAAAAGATCATTACCGATCGTTTTGAAAAACAGGACGGTCAATAATCCTATAAATAATACCCATTCATTACGGATGAATTTCATTGTACACTCCTCATGTAGGGTTATAAGTTGAGATGATATTATTGATAACAGGTATATGAGGTGCAGACCAAGCAGTAAAACTACTCATAATAAAAATGAGTATTAATAAAGAAAGAATAAGTTTATGTTTAAGTTTCATCGTATATAGCTCGTTATTAGTTAAAAATATTTAAGTGGTTAGAAAGATAAACCATTATCTTACTGATAGTTAGTTGATTAGGTATAGAAATACATACCGTCTATCAAAGAAGATCAGTTTTTAGCAATATGGTGTTTATGAAAGACTAAACCAGTCTTAAATTAGTAATGACGAGAATGGGTAAACTTGTATTGTAAGTTGTTATTGTTACAGCCATAAATACAGGTTGATGAACGGTGTGTATAATAAGACCAATCAATATTGTGGTTGAACAATGGGCGATAGCCAATCGATAGAATAGCAATAGGCAATAAGACAATTTCAGCGAGTAAGTAGTAGATAGGGATCAGCCCCAATGAGGCGTATTCATCTTCGCTATTTAATCGGTAATGGTTTAAATGGGGGATAGCGTGATGAGGTTGCACGGCTTCTTTATTGTCGTTGACGTTACTCGACGTCTGAGTTGCGGCGCTTGTATCATCTTGAACAACAGTAGGATGAGCGTTACTCAATGAAAGTGTCGGATGATTTTGTGAGTACACTGTCGCCTGAGCAAAAAACAAGCTCATCAACAATACTAATATCAGTATGTTAAGGCGATGAATGGTCACGATGGTCTACTATTCAGATGAAAAGCTGTGCAAATAGTAGAAGAGATTCAATTTACCGTCAATAAAAAATGATGGCGGTCACAAATTTAAAAATCTTATTATTTAGGCTTAAAAATAAGGTGGGGAAAGAGCAGCACCGCAGTGCTGCTCAAATTGATTAAATAAAGGCTTGCGTAAGAATATCGCGCGATTGCTCAAGGGTGATCGCTTGATGTTCACCCAAAGCCACCATTCCATGCGCTTCCAGTTGTTCAATCACCTTATCGACAGCTTGCTCTGCGGTCATATCGGGCGCAGAGAATTGAGTATCGACATTCAACTGATGATAAAACGCTTCAATCGCATCAATAGTCCGTAAGGCTAAATCTTCACTCGGCGCTAAGTTAAATACGCGTTGCCCCATTTGTTCCAGCTTAGCTTTCTTAGCCGCTAATTGGTTGCGCAATAGTGCTGGTTGGACAATGGCCAGTGAGCGAGCATGATCAACCTGCCATAATGCAGTCAGTTCATGGCCAATCATGTGTGTCGCCCAATCTTGGGGAACACCACTGCCAATTAATCCATTCAGTGCTTGGTTTGCCGTCCACATCAAATTCGCACGCCAAGCGTCGTTATCTCTTTGCGCAAAATCTTTGCCTAACACCAAGAGATTTTTCAATAGGGCTTCAGCGTAGCCATCTTGGACCATCGCTTGGGTTGGATAGGTGAGATACTGTTCGCAAATATGCACCCAAGCATCGACTAAACCATTAACGAGTTGACGCTCCGGTAGTGTTTTCATGACGTCGGGGTCCATCACGGCAAATTTAGGTTGCACGTATGGTGATAAGAAAGAGAGTTTATCTTGAGTTGCTGCTTTGGTGATCACCGCACCAGAGTTTGATTCAGAGCCAGTGGCTGGCAAGGTGAGAATCGCACCAATTGGTGTTGCATCGGTGACATGATGTTTACCTAACATGATATCCCAACCATCGCCTGAGTATTTAGCGGCGGCTGCGACGTATTTTGAACCGTCAATCACTGAACCCCCACCAACGGCAAGAATAAAATCAATCGCTTGCTGTTTAACGATAGCAACGGCTTTATCAAGGGTTTCTTTGGTTGGGTTTGGCTCGACACCGGAAAATTCCAGCCAAGTATGTTCTTGCAGGGCATCGACCACTTGCTGATAAACGCCATTGTGTTTAATTGAGCCACCACCGTAGATGACCAGAACCTTATGCTGACGTGGAATCGCTTGGGTAATTGCCGCGATCTGCTGCTGACCGAAATAAATCTGAGTCGGATTGACATAGGTAAATTGCATTACTCGTACCTCTTATTAGGAATATGACCACCGTTTGGCCTTTATTAAAGACACAGTATTCGCTGCTATGGGCTTCGTTTTTGGCGGAGTCAAGAGTTGGGTTGATACATTGCAAGATGCATAATAGTAGAATAATTGTGGTAGCAATAGAGTGATTCCTGTAAATTTATTGCCTATTTCTACAATAAACGATGGTGTGAACAGAATGGTCAATCAAACGGAAGAAAAGCCAGATCTGGCGCAATTGATGCAAAACTATGTTGATAAATATGCGCTACATCACCTTGAGGGCTGCACTGATACTGCGATCCCTGGAGTGTGGTTTTATCGCAGCAGTCAAGGTAACTCGCGTCAGCCGTTTATCTATCAGTCTGGGATTGTCATTTTGGGTCAAGGGCAGAAACGCATTCATTTAGGCGCTAACGCCGTTGATTACGGACCGAATGATTATCTGGTGGTCGGTGTGCCGATGCCACTTGAATGTGAAGCGGTAGCTAAACAGAATCAACCATTATTAGGGTTAACCATTGATATTGATCATTCACTATTGCTCAAGCAGGTTGCCGCCTTAGAGGAAAACGGTTTTAAACCGCCAGTTGATGCGAATAATCCTTGTGGCCTGAAATCGGTACAGATGAATCATACCATGCTTAATAGCTGTAAAAGGCTGATGAATGCTTTAATTGATGGATTAGAGGCTGAGTTATTAGGCGGATCTTTGCTTGAAGAGATGGCTTTTCGAGCTCTGACTAGCTTAGAGGGACACGTGCTGTTTGAACTGGCTCATCACGAAGGACACTATGCCCGAATCGCGAAAGCGCTGAGTAAAGTGCATCGTGATTATGCTACATCTTTAACAGTTAATACGTTAGCCGAAGAAGCGAACATGAGTGTCTCGGCTTTTCATCAAGCCTTTCGTGGCGTCACCATGGAATCACCCTTGCAGTATCTTAAAAAAGTCCGTTTAAATAAAGCCAAAGAGTTAATTCAAATCGAGGGTAAGCGGGTTAATGATGCTGCGCGACTGGTTGGCTATAGCAGTCCTTCACAATTTAGCCGAGAGTATAAACGCCATTTTAATCACACTCCTCGAGGTGCTCTAGCGAAAGTTTAATCATCGCCATTGTGAGCTTATTGTTTATCGATTTGCTACGCAGTATTGAATCGTCGTCATTGCCTATCATGCACCAACCTTGAAAGATAGCCTTTCTTCAATAAGTTAGCTCTTGATGCAAAATAAGTATGTAAACCTTGCTGGCTTTAAGCGGTCATTTGCGAGTGATTCTTAACTTTGACACTTTATTAGGTGCTAAATAAGTGGACTGTTTTACAGTTATTTCACGAAAGATTTAAAGCATGCAGAGTAAGGACTGTTTGCTTTAATATTTGGAAACAATAACTTAAGGAAAAAGACATGCACTTAAAGCAAGTAAAAGTACCCAAAGGGGTATTTACACTCAGCACACTTTCTGTCTCCTGTTTACTGGCGTTAAACAGCTATGCCGCCGTGAACTGTGATGGATTGGAAGATTGGCAGTCTGGTGCGGTATACACTAGTGGTGCTCAAGTTCAACATGATCATGTGGCCTATCAAGCGAAATATTGGACACAAAATAATAACCCAGCCCAATTCTCCGGTGATTATGCGCCGTGGCAATTACTTGGTAGCTGTGATAATGGCAACGCTGGTGAAGATGGTGATACGGGTAGCGATGATAATCAGCCGCCAACGGTTGAAATAACGCTGTCAACTAACACGGCTGAGTTGGGTGATACAGTAAGAGTTTCTGCGGACGCCGACGATAGCGATGGTCAAGTGGCTAAGGTAGAATTTTTTATCTCCGGCCAACGCGTTGCAACGGTATCACAAGCGCCATATATTTTTGATTACGAAGTCATCCGTTCTGGAAATTTAGCCATCCAAGCTAAAGTGACGGATGATAAAGGTGCGCTATCCAGCTCTTCGATATTAACATTAACCGTCGCCCATTCGCCTATTGCCAATACGTGTCGTCCTGACGGTTTGTATCAAACTGAAGGCGTTAATGTTCCTTATTGTACTGTCTACGACGAGCAAGGACGTGAAATCATGGCAGGTGGTCAACCAAGACGTGTGATTGGTTATTTCACCAGTTGGCGAGCGGGGGATGATCCTCAAACCTCCTATTTAGTGAAAGATATTCCTTGGCAAAACCTGACCCACATTAATTACGCGTTTGTCGGTATTGGCTCTGATGGCAAGGTCAACATCGGTAATGTTGATGACCCCAACAACCCTGCGGTTGGAAAAGAATGGGATGGGGTTGATATTGATCCGACACTGGGCTTTAAAGGTCACTTTGGCGCGTTAGCAACCTATAAAGAACGTTATGATGTCAAAACCTTGATCTCGATTGGCGGATGGGCGGAAACGGGTGGTCATTTTGCCGATAATGGTGAGCGAATCGCCGATGGTGGTTTCTACACTATGACGACCAATGCTGATGGTTCTATTAATCATCAGGCGATTTCTACTTTTGTTGATTCCGCAATAGAGATGATGCGTCAATACCGTTTTGATGGTTTAGACATTGATTATGAATACCCAACCTCGATGTCCGGTGCCGGCAATCCCGATGATAAAGCCTTCGCTGAATCACGTCGTCCTTATCTCATGCGCTCTTACCATGAATTAATGCGGGTGCTGCGTGAGCGATTAGACATCGCTAGTGAGCAAGATGGTATTCACTATATGTTGACTATCGCCGCCCCTTCATCTGCCTACTTACTACGTGGTATGGAAACCATGGAAGTGGCGAAGTATCTCGATTATGTCAACATCATGACTTATGACTTACATGGTGCTTGGAATGATCATGTTGGACATAATGCGGCTCTTTACGACACGGGTAAAGACTCTGAACTTGCTCAATGGGGCGTTTATACGACAGCACAATATGGTGGCATCGGCTATCTGAACACCGATTGGGCTTTCCATTATTTCCGTGGTTCAATGCCAGCGGGACGGATTAATATTGGTGTGCCTTACTATACGCGAGGATGGCAAGGGGTGACGGGAGGTGAAAATGGCCTTTGGGGACGAGCACCTTTACCGAATCAAAATGAGTGTCCAGCGGGTACTGGAGAAGGAGAAAAGAATAACTGTGGCTACGGCGCTCTCGGCTTGGATAACATGTGGCATGATTTGGATGCCAATGGTAATGAAATGGGCGCAGGTTCTAACCCAATGTGGCATGCCAAAAACCTCGAAAAAGGCATTTGGGGATCCTATTTGGCCGCTTATGGATTGCATCCTGAAAGTACACCGTGGGTAGGCCAATACCAGCGTCATTTTGATAGTGTTGCGATTGCCCCTTGGTTATGGAACTCGGAAAAACGAGTCTTCCTTTCTACCGAAGATAAACAATCGATTGATATTAAAGCGGACTATGTTATTGATAAAGAAATCGGCGGTATTATGTTCTGGGAATTAGCCGGAGACTATAACTGCTACGTACTCGATGCCAATGGTCAGCGTGGACAAATTGATTGGACAGAGCAAGCTTGTGCTAGCGGTAATGGTGAGTACCACATGGGTAATACCATGACCAAAGCCATGTATGAAAAGTTCAAATCCGCTTCCCCTTATGGTAATCGATTGGCAACTGGCGCAATCCCTGACCAAGTGGTGGATATTCGAGTCACCATCGATGGCTTCAAAGTCGGCGATCAAAACTATCCGATTAACCCTCGTTTGACCTTTACTAACCATACTGGGGTTGACCTTCCTGGAGGAACGCAGTTCCAGTTTGATATCCCTGTTTCTACACCGGATAACGCGAAAGATCAATCTGGTGCTGGCTTAGCCGTTATTGCTTCAGGCCATACGCGAAGTGATAATATTGGAGGATTCGATGGGACGATGCATCGTGTCGCCTTTTCCTTACCAGCTTGGAAAGCATTACCGGCGGGAGAGAGCTATGAACTAGATATGGTGTATTATTTACCGATTTCTGGACCAGCGAACTACAGCGTCAATATTAATGGCAGAGAGTATGCTTTTAAAGCTGAGCAACCAGACTTACCGTTGGCCGACCTTTCTGATGACAATGGCAATGGCGGTGGTAATGGTGAAGAACCGGGCAATGGTGGTGGCACTCCTGGAGACGTTGTGCAATGGCAACCTGGTGTTAGTCAAGTCGCTAATGGCACGACAGTGACGTATAACGGAAAGTGTTTTATTGCTAAAAATAATCCAGGGCCTTGGGAATCACCGATTCAAACCAATTGGTTTTGGGATGAAGTGGCTTGCCCATAAGGATTAGCATGACTCCTTAACGGTTAAAAGACCGCCGATACATGGCGGTCTTTTCTATGCTATTACTTAACGATTCACTGTCGAGGCTGTCTAAAATTGGTAACTTTCCGGCACGACAACAATGCCTTTTTCCGACAACGTAAAGCGTTGTAAATCAGCTGCGCGGTCGACACCAATTTTGGTATAAGGCGGAATTTTGACGTGTTTATCGATAATGCATCCGACTAACTGGCAGCCTTCACCGACTTCGACATCATCAAAGAGAATACTATCGACAATCGTTGCCCCATCATTGATTCTGACGCTGGATGAGACAATAGAGTGTTGCACCGAACCGCCGGAATTGATGACGCCATTGGCAATGATCGAGTTAATAAAAATGCCTTCATTACCCGTGGCTGATGAGACGGTACGTGCTGGTGGCAGTTGCGGTTCATAGGTGCGGATCGCCCAGTTTTTCTGATAAAGATTCATTGGGGGGACAGGCTCAAGCAGATCCATATTGGCTTCATAAAACGAATCAATGGTGCCGACATCTCGCCAGTAACAGTCTTTGGCGACACGTCCTTTTTCATTAGCAAATTGATAAGCAAACACGCGACCCGATGGAATCAGTTTGGGGATAATATCTTTACCAAAGTCGTGGCTTGAGTGCTCAAGCTCCGCGTCCTCAAATAATGCTTGCCTTAGTGTGTCCATGGTAAAAATATAGATGCCCATCGACGCCAAGCTGCGATCGGGATTATTCGGTAGAGCAGGTGGATCGTTTGGTTTTTCAACAAAAGAACAAATTCGTTGCGCTTCATCGATCGCCATAACACCAAATGCTGAGGCATCTTGGCGAGCCACTTCCATGCAGGCAATCGTCAATTCTGCTTGATTATCGATATGTTCTTCCAGCATCGCGGCGTAGTCCATACGATAAATATGATCACCAGAGAGCACGACAACATACTTTGCATCACTGCGCGATAACAACCACATATTATGGAACAGTGCATCGGCCGTGCCTTCGTACCATTTGCCGCCTTTACGCATCTGAGGAGGGACGACCGTAATAAACTCCCCCAATTCTGGATTGAAAATCGACCAACCATCGCGTAAATGTTTTTGTAAGGAGTGGGATTTATACTGCGTGAGTACCAAAATACGCCGTAGCCCCGAATGCAAGCAATTAGTGAGGGTAAAATCGATAATACGATATTTACCGCCAAACGGAACGGCGGGTTTTGCTCTGTCATCGGTCAGGGGAGATAAGCGTGAACCCATTCCTCCAGCTAAAACGACGGTTAAGGTATCTTGCATCTTTTGTCTCCCTATTATTGTGCAATCGACGATTGTATACAGAATAGTACAAATATTGGGCCAAAATAGTGAAACGCTAGTCATATTCCCTTGGCCGCTTGACGTGACAGCATTCTTGTTTACATTAAGTGACGCTACTACGCATTCACTATCGCTGCCTCTATTCAGGCTAGGCTATAGTATAGTTGTGCAACGATCATGCAAATGGCTCGTAGACAAAAAACAGTCACTAATTGGTTGATTACCGTCCTCGTCGTATGGCTTTCGAGCCGGTTCACAGAGCAAAAAACGTCATTATTAACGCCCCAGCACGACAAGAAGTCGGTTCATGCTGCTTGTTTTTGCACCAGTATCGTGCATGCGCACTAAATGGGTGAGAGGCTGAGTGATCATATACTTAGTTTGCCATTTCTTGACTGAGTAATATGGAAACTTGATTGCGCCCCGTGGCTTTCGATTCATACAGGGCTTTATCTGCTCGTTGATAAGTCTCTTGATCCGACCCCATGATGTCACTGATCCCAGCGCTAATCGAAACATTTTGGGCGTGAAGTTGATACACTTTGATCCGTAATCGCTCAATCACCGCTTGCGCTTCCTCGATAGGGGTATGGGGTAAAATTATCGCAAATTCCTCGCCACCAATACGTGCTAAAAAATCCGATTCACGCAGACCATCACGTAGCGTTTCAGCGACGGACTGAATAACATAATCGCCATGACTATGGCCAACCTGATCATTAATTCGTTTAAAGTGATCAATATCTAAAATGGCGAGACAAGAGTGCTCGTGCTCTGGATAACGTTTAACACGATGACATTCAAGGCGAATTTGTTGGTCAAATTTACGACGATTCCAAATCCCCGTTAAAGCATCTTTCTCACTTTGTTCACGCAGTTTATTTTCTAACGCTTTGTGTTGAGTGATATCGACAAATGAAGCAACGTAGTATTGAATGACCTCTTGATTATCCAAAATGGTTTGAATTCGGAGGATTTCTGTTAGCTGTGAACCATCTTTGCGCTTATTGATCACTTCACCTTCCCAAAAGCCGTCTTCTTGTAGCGATTTCCACATATCAACATAAAATTGTTGATTGTGTTTGCCTGAGGCAAATATCGACGGCTGCTTGCCTTGCACCTCTTCTAAACGGTAGCCACTTAAACGGGTAAACTCTTGATTGACTTTAATGATCCGGTTTTGTCTGTCTGTAATCACAATGGCAGACATACCGTTCATCGCCGCTAAGGCTAATTTACTTTCAAGGCTATTTTTCTGGTGAGTGATATTCCAAACCACACCGCTTCCGGCCACCAGACTAAGCAGCAAGAAGACGCTGATGGCTTGCACAAGTAGATCGTGACGTTTCGCGGTGCGTTGTTGCTCGACGGTTTGTGGATCATGGCTGTTAAAAATCAATAAGCTTGTCTCTGTTATCTCCATCTCGGGCAGTGATAGTTGCATAAAATGATAGTGACGGCCTTGATAAAGCAATAAGCCCTGAGCTTGCTGTTGAATCGATTGCCAGAGGGCTGGCGATTGTTGCGGTAAATCGGCAATAGGATCATTGGCGTCGTGTGTGGATGCCGATGATAAATGAAGAACGGCGTCGCCATGATGGTTTAAAACCGTAAATTGCGAGGTATCGACCGCGATGGTTGATTCTGCGTTAGGGAGTTGTGCAGTGTGATGATCGAGCTTTGCAAGCTCGTGAGCGAAATAGAGAAAAGGTACACACCCGAGTATGCACAATACAATCAAAAATTGAGTGAGATATTTAACCTGTGACGATGACATGATTAACTTATAATGATTATTAAGCCATGATTATAGACCTTTAAAGCGAGAGATTACTTCCAATATGTTGAGTTCGTGCGCTCGCTCAACATTGGTGCATATGCGGTAATCAGGAAAAATGAAAATTTACAATGTAAACTGAGTATTGGCTAACAAGAAAACCTTTAGTAAAAGAGAGAATGAGGAGTTAACGATTATGAAGAAAGTACTTATGCTGCTGCTTCTCATTTTTGGTTTAGCCTGTGCGGGTGCTGGCTATTACCTATTTTATTACAAGCCAGAGCAAGAACGATTAGAGGCTTTAAATCAACGTTTGACGCCTGAAATACCAATATCTGAAGAGCATGAGCCAAGTGATCCTGCTTTTGTTATGCCAGAGATCATGGACTATTACGTCAATGAACCTACGCTTGGTGTGCGCGAGCAACCTGATAGAGATGGATTTGTCCATCGGTTACTTTATCGTGGCGAACCGGTGTTTTTGTATGAAAAACAACAGGGTTGGGGGAGGTTAACGCCTTTTTACGTCTATGAAGAAGGGGGCCCTGAGGTAGCAGAGTGGATTCCGTTGGATGGATTGGTGGTTGATCCACCCGTGATCACACCTGAAGAGCGCCGAGAAACTGTGCTGAGTTATATTATGAACTCGGATGATTTAGATATTTTTCAAACCATGTTTATTCAAACCACCGATCGACTCTTGAGTGACAAAACCTGTGTGCCCGGTGATTTTAAAGAGCTTGGGGGATGGGTGCGATCCGTTCGTTATCGGTCTGAGGACGTTTATTTTGTCTATTGTGGTGGTTTAAACCAAGCGAATAAAATTTATCTTAATGCACAAACTGGAACGATTTTTTATCAATAATCATGAGGACGCGATCTACGGTTTAGGATTAGCGATAGAGGCATTAGTTATATTTGACGAAAATTTTACTTGAGTCACACTTCACTCAGTTCTACACTGAGCTGTCCTATTAAGAATGAACTGATCATGCTTGAACGTATAACGTATTTTTTCTGGCTAGCTTTTCTTGCGTTGTTATTGCCTTCGCAAGCATTGGCGTGCGCGGAAAATTACCCTACCTCAAGTATTACTCTCAACCATTCTGTTTTAGATACAGCTTCACACAGCGTACAAAATCCATTTGAGTTTGATTCGCAAGAGAGTCCGATCGATGTCGATTCGGTGCCAACCAGCGACACGTTGGCGAAAAGTATTACCCAAGCCATTCTTAATCCGCCTCGCTTGCAGCTCACCGAGATCAACTTACCTCTCGATAATGGCTTTGATTTTCCTCATCTTGAAGGAAATCACGCTCTGCCTCGTTTTATCGATGCAGAGAGCTATGCTGCCCAAACTTGGATTTCCATTCCCTATCAGCATTTTCATGCCTCACATCGTCTTTCTGGCTGGAAAGAGACCAACGCGATGTACGTGGCATTAAATAGCCATTTCCTTTCTGCTTAATCTCACATTTACGTGACAATGTCACAATTTTAGTTTTTTAACTCGGCTATGCCCGAGGAGAGAGTTATGCAGAGAAAAACCGCTAAAACGCCAGCGCGTATTATGAATCGCTATGCGACATGGAAATACGTGGTATTGGTTATAACCGTTGTCTTACTTGGTTTAAGTGCTATTCCTACTTGGTATGGTGAACAACCATCAATTCAAATTGAGTCTAATCAAAAAGACAGCCCTTTAAATAATGTAGTAACCGTTAATCAACTGCTGCAAAAGCAGGGAATTAATGCACAAGAAATCCGTCAGGAAAATAACCACACCACGTTGGTTTTTAAAACCGAAACAGAGCAAACTCAAGCGCGTAAACTTTTAGATAATCTCGTGCAAGAAGGAGAAAGTTTAACTTTTTCTTACGTTTCAGTCGCTCCACCTTGGTTCACACAAATGGGATTTACTCCAATTAAGTTCGGTTTGGATTTACGCGGTGGCGTACAGTTTTTGCTTAATGTCGATGTCGATAAGGCGTTTCAAGAGCAACGAGATGGCATTACTGATGAAATAAAAGAGATGCTCGTTAATCAACACATTCGCGGTGTGAGAATTGAGCATGAAGGTAATGATGGCTTTTTAGTCTCCGTCAACTCACGAGCCTCACTCAATAAAATTAGTCAGTTTGTCAAAGAAAATTATCAAGGTTGGGAGGTGAAGTCGTCTTCTGATCAACTGACAGTGCAACCCAGTAAGCAAAATAAGTTGGATTTTCAATCAGCGACCATCCAGCAAAACTTGAAAATCATGCGAGATCGTATTGAAGAACTTGGCATTACCGAAGCTTTAGTTCAGCGTCAGGGTGAACATAGTATTCGTATTGAGTTACCTGGGGTACAAGATCCTGCGCAAGCGAAAAACGTCATTGGTGCAACGGCAAGCTTAGCGTTTTATGAAGTCAATACTAGCGGTATAGCTGGCCGTGATGATTTACAACTGAAAGACAATAATGGTCAGTTAGTGATCTTGCATAAACGTCCAGTTTTAACAGGTGATCATATCGTTAATGCTCGCGCGGGTATGGACAAAATGGGCCTTTCTGAAGTCAATATCTCGCTTGACCACGCAGGTGGCAAAGTAATGAGTGACTTTTCGGCCAAGCACATTGGCAAACCCATGGCTACCGTGTATCGAGAGTACAAAACCAATGCTAATGGAGAGACGGAGCGCAGCGAACGCGTGATCAGTGTGGCGACTATTCAATCGCAATTGGGGAGCCAGTTTAGAATTACCGGCGCAGGTTCGAATCAAGATGCTCAACAACTGGCATTGTTGTTAAGAGCCGGATCACTCACTGCTCCAGTGACAATCGTCGAAGAAAGAACCATCGGTGCATCGCTCGGTGCTGAAAATATTGAAAATGGTTTTGCGGCCTTGGCGTTAGGGATGGCATTAACGTTAACCTTTATGGCGTTATGGTATCGCCGTTTAGGTTGGGTGGCGAACGCTGCTTTGTTGATCAACATGGTGTGTTTGTTTGGTTTAATTGCGTTATTGCCGGGAGCGGTATTAACCTTACCGGGGATTGCTGGTTTGGTGTTGACGGTCGGTATGGCGGTGGATACCAACGTGCTTATCTTTGAGCGAATTCGCGATAAGTTAAATGAAGGGCGTAGTTTTGCTCAAGCGATTGATAAAGGTTTTAGCAGTGCGTTTAGCACCATTTTGGATGCCAATGTGACTACGATGATTACTGCGATTGTTTTGTATTCGATTGGTAATGGACCGATTCAAGGTTTTGCATTAACGCTGGGATTAGGCTTGATCACCAGTATGTTTACCGGTGTATTTGCATCACGGGCATTAATTAATTTGATTTGGGGACGTGATAGTCGCCGAGATGTGAGGATATAACGATGGTGACTTATCTAAAACAACATATTCGACAGATTCGACACATTACCAATATCGTTTCGATTGCTTTAACCCTGTTAGCATTAGCGGCTTTTGCGATTCGTGGTCTTAATATGGGACTGGATTTCACTGGCGGAATGGTAACCGAAGTCAGAGTGGATAAATCATTAACCCACGATCAAGTGTTGAATGTTCTCAAGCCGGAGCTGGGCGATTCTACCAGTGTAATTCAGTCTGGTGAGGAAGGGCGCTGGGTCATTCGTTACCCGTTAGTAGAAGAGCAGCAAAGTGCTCCAGAAATAGAGACGTTACTGAACACCATTTCATCTCAGATTGAAGTGGTGAGTAATAGCATGGTCGGCTCACAAGTTGGTGAAGAATTGATCGATCAAGGTGGCTTAGCATTATTGATTTGTATCTTATGTATATTAGGCTACCTTTCGTTTCGTTTTGAGTGGCGGTTGGCGAGTGGTGCCTTACTGGCGCTATTGCATGATGTGATCTTAGTGCTCGGCTTTTTTGCGGTGACGCAAATGGAGTTTAATTTAACTGTTTTTGCCGCCACCTTAGCAATCTTAGGATACTCACTGAATGACTCGATCATTATTTCCGATCGTATTCGTGAATTGCTGGTTGCTAAACTCAAAGCACCGCTGGCAGAGATCAATGATCAAGCGGTGATCGCAACTTTTTCTCGGACGATGGTGACTTCAGGTACCTCATTAATGACAGTGTCTGCTCTTTGGTTAATGGGCGGCGAGCCATTACAAGGCTTTGCTATTGCCATGTTTATCGGGATTATTTCTGGCACGTGGTCATCCATTTCCATCGGTACCGTACTCCCTGAATGGTTACATTTAGAGTCCAAGCATTATCTGCCGGTTGAAGTTGATATGGCACCTTAAATATCGGAACCCCCTTGATAACCTCAAGGGGGTTTTTATACGGTTTATCCCCTTCCTACGTGAAGCTGCAGAGGTGTTGGCTACGTTTAATCCCCCAATCACATAGCGTGTCTATGCTCATAGGTGCTCACTCATTACAACTCCAAATGGTTTGGGTATAGATTTTAGGAACGGTAATGATGGCAAGCATGACGAGATATATTTAATTTACGCATTTTTGAACGTAGAGTATTTGGATTAATGGCGAGTAGTTTAGCTGCTCCAAAAGGACCTTCTATTCTTCCGTGGCAATGACGTAACGCATTGCAGATATGATCATATATCACCTTCTCTAAACTAAGGAATGATGAGACTTCTGCATGACTTTCACTGTTTAGTGGAGATGTGGTGGGCTCTTGCAAAGAGTCAGGTTGTAAGATTAACGATTGTTCAATGGCAAGATATTTTCCCTGTCCTAAAATCGCCGCTCTTTCGATAATGGCTTGTAATTCCCTGACATTACCTGGCCAATGGTAGCGTTTTAAGTAATCTATCTGTTCATCACTTGGTAAACAAAGAGGTAAACCTAGACGATTGGACGCTTTGTGAGCAAAATGCTCGGTGAGTTGTTGCATGTCACCAAAGCGTTCGCGCAATGCTGGCAGATGAATTGGAAAAATATTAATACGAAACCATAAGTCCTCTCTAAATAATCCTTGCTGGACAGAGAGTTCTAAATTTCGATGTGTAGCAGCAATAATACGAACGTTAACGCTGATTTCTCTCTCCCCTCCAACCCGAGTAAATGAGCCTTCTTGTAATACTCGTAATAAGCGCACTTGAGCCGCTAAACTTAATTCACCTATTTCATCTAAAAATAACGTACCGCCATCGGCGCGTTCAAACCATCCTTTTTTTTGAGAGATTGCACCAGTAAAGCTGCCTTTTTCATGCCCAAATAATTCTGAATCAATCAGTTCCGAAGGGATCGCACCACAGTTTACTCGAATAAAGTCGTTTTGAAATCGCTGAGAGTGATTATGGATATAACGGGCAATCACTTCTTTTCCAGATCCGGTCTCTCCAAGGATAAGAGCTGTAGAATCAGTCAGTGAAACCAATTGTACTTGCTGCATTGTTTGTTTTAGACCGTGATTTTCGCCAATAACCATTTTTGTCATACTCATTTTTCGAGGAATACCTGTTAAATTTAAAGGGTTTATTGTTATTTAGAAATGAGTTTTTATTCCATATAGTAATAAAAAGTTATATGGAATTTTTTAATGAAATAGAGATGTGAAAACCATTAATTTTCAGTTGATTACATTGATATTTAACTAATTTATAAAATGCACTGATTTGGCATGACTTGTGCAATCAATAGGTTACATTCATCTATATTGATTAGGGATTGAGCATGATAGATAAAATTTTGGTTATTCCAGGTTATAAAGGCAGCCCTAATGGGCATTGGCAAACATGGCTTCAGACTCAATACCCTAACACGGAGAGGATAAAGGCGATTGATCACCATAAACCGATTCTTAGTCAATGGTCAGCACAGATCCAACAGTATCTAGATCAGCAAACGCTACCCATTATCATCGTTGCTCATAGTTTCGGTTGCTTAGCCGCTTTAGATGCTATCGTTCGAAAACAGTTACAATCGAAAGTGAGTGGTGTCTTATTTGTTGCACCGGCTTCCCCGTATCGATTCACTTCTTATGGTCATAAGGCTGATTTTCCGAACGAACGTTCGATTGTCGAAGCGTTAACAATTCGCGCCCTTGGTGTTTTGGGGACCATGGTAGTGAGTAGAAATGATCCTTGGATGAACTATGACCATGCTTGCTGTTTAGCTTCTGATTTGGGCCTACTGACCTACGATGCGGGTTATGCTGGTCATATTAATATTGAGTCAGGACATGGACCATGGCCGGAAGTAAAAGCACTTATTGATGATATTCAATTACAAGTTCAACGAAATGTTAATTCATTTAAATAATATTTATTTAAAATTAGCGATTAGATTTAAATTTAGGGAGTGATAGTAGATATCAATATCCGTGTTTAAAACTTATTAGATTAGTTATTGATGGAATATTTAACTTTACCTAAATTTAAATACCACTATTTTTATGGTGAGGGACTATTAAATCTTAATTTTATGATTTATTGAACACCTGTATTTTTAATCACTATTCATAACGTATTCGTGATAATAGTTTTATTAAAATAGAATATAAACTACGGAGAAAATAATAATGCATGAATTACCAACGCTATCTTTAGCCGAACTTTACTCCAATAGAGACCAATTTATTTATTCACTTAGCCGAGTTGCAAGAGATGTTGGTTTTTTTTATCTATCAGATTTTGGTGTTAATAATGAAAAAATCAATCATATTCATCATATAGCTACTGATTTTTTCACTTTATCTTCAGAAGAGAAAAATAAAGTTTCCATGATTAACTCCCCACATTTCAGAGGTTTTTCTGGTATTGGAGAGGAAAAAACCAAAGGGAGCATAGATATACGTGAACAGTTTGATGTCATGAATGAAGAACCAGTAAGGCAATTAGAAGACTCACCGTTATGGATGAATATTTATGGTCCTAATCAATGGCCAGAAAGTATTCCTCATATGCGTGAGCTTATTTTAGACTTTATGAATGATCTGTCTTTTATTGCTCAAGAGTTGTTATCAGCCTTTGCTTTGGCGTTAGAACAAGATCCCGATGTATTTAGTCACTCGATAATGGGTAATCCATATCAACATCTAAAGTTGATCCGTTATCCTTATGTTGATTCGGCACAGAGCTCTTCACGTCAAGGCGTAGGAGCACACAAAGACCCAGGTTATTTAACTTTACTTCTCCAAGATAAGGTTAGTGGTCTCGAAGTATTAATTAATGATAAATGGCTCGCGGTTCCGCCGAAAAAAGACACCTTAATTGTGAATATTGGTGAATTACTTGAGCTTGCTTCAGATGGTTACTTAAAGGCGACTGAACATCGTGTAGTTAGTCCTAATCATGGACAGGAGCGGTTCTCTATTGCGTATTTCATGGGGCCTAGATTAGAGAGTCGAGTGCCTAAATTATTTTTACCAGAAAGGTTAAAAAATCAAGCTTTAGGTCCAACTTCAGATCCTAATAACCCACTATTCTATCAAGTGGGAGATAATGTATTAAAAGGGCGTTTAAGATCTCATCCTGAAGTGGCTAATAAATATTATAAAACAATCGTTAAAAACTAAAAAAGTAGATAAATATGAATAATAAAACACAATTACTACACAGTAGTGTAATAGAAGATCAATTTGGCTCATTAACTATACCCATTTATCAAAGTAGTGCATTTGAATACCATAATTTTGAAAATGGTAAAAAGATTTTTTCAGGCGAAGAAAATGGTTATGTTTATAGCCGAATGCGTAATCCAACCATTAGTATGTTAGAAACTCAATTAGCGAATATGGAGGGGGCTGAACAATCTTTAGCTGTTTCGAGTGGTATGTCAGCAATCAGTAGTGTATTACTCTCTTTATTAGATACCGGCGATGAATTAGCGATTGTCGATCCTATTTATGGAGGAACACAAAGTTTATGCGATAACTTACTGGTTCGAATGGGCATAAAAGTTGTTCATTACGCTGATGTATCGGATTTAACTCTGCGAGCAAATCCCAATACTCGAGTCATATTTTTTGAATCTATCTCTAACCCAACCGTCAGAGTTAATGATATTCATTCAGTTGTTAGTACAGCTAGAAATATAGGTGCGATTACAGTCTGTGATAATACTTTTTTATCTCCTGCTGTACTCAAGCCGATAGAATTGGGTATTGATATTGTTGTACACAGTGCCACCAAGTATTTAAGTGGTCATGGAGATATTATTGCTGGCGTGATTTCAGGGAGCGACCATTATTTAAATCTCATCCGTGGAATATCCAATAAGCAGCTTGGATCATGCCTTGGTCCTCAAGAAGCCTACTTATTACATCGAGGTTTAAGGACTCTATCTTTGAGAATGGAACAGCACCAAAATGGAGCATTTAAAGTCGCTGAGTTTTTAGCAAAGCATCCTCTGATAGCAAGAGTCTATTTCCCTGGATTAGAAACCGAAAGTCGTGATGATAAAAATCCGCCAGTATGGGGAGCGATGGTCAGTTTTGAATTAAGATCCGATCTTAATGCGGTAAGAAAATGCCTAGATAGTCTGGTGCTATTCAAACAATCGGTAAGTTTGGGTGATTTGGAAAGTTTAGCTTGTCATCCTGCGACGACAACTCATTCTGGCTTAGATAAAGAGCAGAGGGAGAAGTATGGGATAACCGATAAACTGATTCGTTTAAGTATCGGTGTTGAGCATCCTGATGATCTCATTGCTGAT
Organism: Vibrio sp. A8-1; assembly: GCF_013048685.1. Lineage (NCBI taxonomy): Bacteria > Pseudomonadati > Pseudomonadota > Gammaproteobacteria > Vibrionales > Vibrionaceae > Vibrio > Vibrio sp. A8-1. The sequence continues at coordinate 27,323 of NZ_VHTC01000004.1, read as the reverse complement.
CTAAGCCAAGCGATAGCGTTGGCTCATGATAAAGTTAAGGGGGCATTTGTGTCTGTTTTATAATAAAAATGGCGAGCATAAAAGCTCGCCATTTTCTGTATTCAATATTAAAAACAGGTTATCAAACCATCGCTTTATACCCGAAAGCGATTGACCGTGCTTTGTAATTGAGCGGCGAGTTGACTGAGTTCAACGCAGGCTTGAGCGGCACTTGATGAACCTTGCGCGACTTGTTTCGCTGACTCATTGATGCGTTCAATGTTGCGGCTCAACTCTTCACTGACGGAATCTTGCTCACCACAAGCGCTGGCAATTTGAATCGTCATATCAGCAATTTGTGCACTTTGGGTGCTGATTTGTTCGATGGCTTCTTGAGTCTGATGACTTTGGTTGACACATTGGCCCATTAATTCGCTACTTTGTGCCGTTGCTTGGCGTGCTTTTGCTGCGCAACTTTGCAAGTTCTGGATAATAGCCACAATGTCACCTGTTGATTGCTGAGTTTTCCCTGCAAGGGCTCGCACTTCATCGGCAACTACGGCAAAGCCACGACCTTGTTCGCCAGCTCGCGCGGCTTCAATTGCGGCATTGAGAGCAAGCAAATTGGTTTGGTCAGCAATATTGCTGATCACATCTACCACCATATTAATTTGTTGCGCTTGATCTTCCAGTTCTAGTACGCGTTGCTCGGCTTGAGAAATCTCTTGTGTCACTTGGATAATAGAGTTAGCGACTGCATTCATTTGTTGTGCGCCAGTGATGGCTTGTTGATTGCTATCACGCGCAGAATCTGAAGCCACTTCGGTATTACGTGCGACTTCTGCTACTGTGGATTTCATCTCTGTCATTGCGGTCGCAATTTGCATCACTTCTTCTTGCTGCTCGCGCATACCTTGTGAAGTTTGTTCTGAGACGGCGCTGACTTCATCAACCGCTTGAGTTAATTGTGTTGCACCGGCGACAATTTCTTCGACCATCACACGCAAGTTATTTTGCATGGTGGTGCAAGCGTCAGCGAGTTCACCGAGCTCATCTTGGCCAATTTGTTGGCGATCCATTTGATGGCCTAAGTTACCATCAGCAATCGCGTTGGCTTGAGTAACCACTTGTTGTAAAGGACGGCAGATTAAATTCGCCAGTAGCCAAGTCATAAAGACCATAAAGCCAAGCAGGGCAACAATACTGGAAATAGAGAATTGACTAATAGTATCAATTAAATCTGTTAATTCAGTGCGGTTATTATCGACATAGGAAAGGTTCAGTTTTAGTAACTCATCCACCGCCAGTTCTAGACGCTCAAACGTTGGTAAAGCATTTTGTAAATCTTGTTGAGCCTTTGTCATGTTGTGATTCATGACATCATTATTGAATGAGCCAAGAACACGCAGATACTCTTGCCATAAGTTTTTGACTGGCATAAAAATTGAGCGCTCATGATCGCTCCAAATACTATTTTCATAGCGGGTTAAATCTGCTTGAATAGTCCGATAGTGGTCGTCCATCCAGCGCATATCCTCAGCGATCTCGTGGCTATCCGTTGAAGAAAGTAAACCAATTTGTGCTCGACGTACCGATGACATATTGTACTTAATGGTATTGACCATCATCATGGATGGTAAGGTATCGTCGGTCAGGTTAAGTACATCGTGTTGAATAGAGTTAAGAGAGCGGTAAAGGTATGCGCCAAAGATAATATTGACGGCAGCAATAATACTAAACGCCAGCGCAATTTTTTTGCGGATAGCTAAATTTTTTAAAAACGACATGGTAGTGGGTGACCTCGCGGTAAAAACTAATCGGTCACATCCGTATGATGATATACCCTTGCTGCTGGAAGATAGCGGTATTGCATGGTTTTCACCACAAAGCTTCTCTTTGTGTATCAAGCATACATTTACTTGCTATATAGCGAGCCACTTCAAGTACTGTGGGTAAGTTATCCCTAGTAATAGCCAGTGTGTAAGAATTATCTGACTATCTAATTGGCGCGGATTCTAGCACGAAGCGTAGGGTTTAGCCAAAAAAATATGATACTAATCACATTAAAACGCTGAATGTGATTAAATGTTGAACGATTGGTAGGCTAAATGACTATATTGCAGCCCAGCGAAACGATGGGCTGCAAAGACAGGTTTAGTGATGATGCTCGTGTTCAGTAGTGCCTAACCAAGTAATAAACTGAGGGATAAAGCCTAATTGGTGACGCTGTACAATCCGTAGCTCAGTCACACTGAGTTGCAGCACCGTTTGGTCAGCCGGATTGGTGATGAATAACTGTTGATTTCTCGGATCGAAGGCCATTTGGATCCGTTGGCCTTCTGCTAATGTTGGTACATTGTCCCAGAGCGATAAACTGAATTGCTGAGCAAAATTATCCGCCGCATGATAAGCGATCAACCGTGCTTGTGGCGTAACGATGAATAAGTACTCCTCGGTGGTTAAATAGGCGAGTGTGCGTTGAGTTTGCTCGGTTTTCCAGTCGATTTCCTGAAAATGACCATTTTTCAAACTAAAGAATTGCTGGTTATTAGCCACCGCAAGTAGCGTGTCATTAGCAGGATAGCCAAATAACGTTCCAAAGCGAGTACCGTTATTAAACGTTGGATTATTGATGGATTGTGAAGTTATCGTTTCCCCCTGTACATTGACGACAAGCACGTGCTCTAAACACGCAAAAGCGACCAAGTTTGCCGTTTGCGCACTGCCATGTAAAGCAGGGCAGTCTTGAGCCGTGAAGCTCTGGAGGCGATGAAAATGGTCACCGTGTCTTTTCAGTGCAATCACTTTATCCGGCAAGCTAGTGGTGCTTTGATCTTTAATGCCAGTAAAAGCGAAATCTCTCAGTAACTGAGCAGTACCATGCTGGGCATGGTCAAAGGAATGGATAGCGACACTAGAAACTTGACCTATCGATTGCTCATCTAATACGCGAAATTGCGCGTTTGCGCTAGTCGTGTTATCACCATCAAAGAACAGCGCGACTTGATCTTGTGTAACGTCATAGTGGGTTGGCTTTACTCCCTGATAGCGTTCAGACAACAATCTCGGACTATGATTGTGCAAATGATAATGATCGCCATGTTGTTCGGCGACAATACCACTATCAATCACTTCGACTTGATCAAAATTTCGTTGCAGAGCTAGAGCGTATCGCCCCTTTGGACTGGTTTTCAGCCCTGAGGGTGTTTGTTGCAAAGTAAATTGGGTGCGCTGACGCCAAGCTTGGCTATCAAACAGGTGTAGTGTTTGGCTATTGTGTTCTGAAATCAGCAGCCGAGAAGTAATCATTGAGTGATGATGATCGGAGTCTTCGTTACTGGTCGCGTGATTTTCACCTTCTTGACAACCTAATAGCAATAATACGCTGAGTGACAGTGCCGCCAGCCGAGGGGCTTGACGATGAGATAGAGATAACATGGATTTTTCCTTAAGTACCATAGTAGTAGTTGATTGTTGATATGTTATAACATAACATTCGTTGCCATCAATAGGTAATCAATAATCATTGTGTATATTTATAGGAGAAACTCGGTGAATAAATCAGTCGTAGCGGTGATTGGGTTTGGTGTAATGGGTTTTATTGGACAAAGCTTAGCATCACCACAAGTCGATATTGGTGTTGTTTTAGATGGTGCTTATCAGAGCGACAATCGCCATTGGGGAAGTCGTGACAAGGGATTTGGCCTTGGTCATTCTGAGCTGATGTTAAGCAGTAACATCGATCATAACTTTAAAGGTCAGTTGGTGGCGGTATTAGATAGCCATGGTTCTAAAACCGAGTTAGAGCTGGAAGAGGCCTGGATAGAAACCATGAGTTTACCGTTTGGCTTAAAGCTTAAAGCAGGACGTCTGTTATCCAATGTCGGCTACTTAAACAGTAAGCACATGCATGAAGACGCCTTTGTTGAGCGTCCGGCAGTGTATCGCGCCTTACTTGGCGGCCATTATTTTGATGATGGTGTACAAATGACTTGGTTATTACCAACCGATTTTTATCTGCAAGCCAGCGTCGAAGCGTTAGGTGGTAAGCCATTAGATGCTGGTTATGATAAGCCAGCGACGGTGGGGGTATATACGGCTAACCTCCAAGTGGGGGCTGATATTGGACTTGAACACAGTTGGCGCTGGGGAATCAGTTCACTGTATAACGGTAATGGCCGTCAGTTTTCAGGCGCACACGATCACAGCCACGATCATGACCATGATCACGATCATGCCGGTCATTCGCATGGGCCCTCATTAACAGGTCGTAATTTGTACGGTACGGATTTCACGTGGAAATGGGCACCGGAAGGTAATTATCGTCAACGTAATGTAAGAGCAACAACCGAGTTTTGGTATTTGGACAATCGCTTTGATACACAAATGGCGACAGCTCCAGGCGCGAAACAAAGTGCTAATGGTTGGTACGCAGAAGTGGCTTATCAATTTAATCCGACTTGGACAGTGAGTACCCGTTATGGAAAAATGCGCACCGTGAGTGGCGATGTCCATGCGCATGATGATCATTTCCATGGTGAATTCAGTCGTGATGATTTGAAAGAGTGGGATCTGGCATTAGATTGGCACGCGTCTCATTTTGGTCGGGTACGTGGACAAATTACCCGTGAAAATCATACTCAGGGCGATCAAACCTTATTCAGTTTACAATATGTCATGTCTTTTGGAGCGCACCATGCTCATGCGTTTTAAATTATTGAGTCTATTCGCTTGTGTCAGTATGCCGGCGATGGCGAGCTTAAATGTGTTTGTTTGTCAGCCCGATTGGGCTGACTTAGTCCATGCTCATGCGCCGCAGGCACAAGTTTTTTCAGCCACTACGGCATTGCAAGATCCTCATTATGTACAAGCTCGCCCTTCACTGATTGCGCGCATGCGCAATGCCGATTTGGTGGTTTGCTCCGGCGCTGAACTGGAAATTGGTTGGCTGCCTGAGTTGCAGCGGCAGAGCCGTAATCGTCAAGTACAAAATGGTCAGCCTGGTTTGTTTTGGGTCAGTGATTATGTGCGTTTACTGGATGAGCATGATCACGTTGATCGCTCCATGGGCGATGTTCATGCCCATGGTAATCCCCACGTTCAGTTTGCGATTGGTGATATGATTGCTGTGTCACGCGCATTGAGTGATCGTCTGGCATTGCTAGCCCCCGATGATGCTCCGAAGTTTAAAGCCAATGGCGCACGCTTTCGCTGGCAATGGCATAAAAAAATGCAAGAGTGGCAAGCGCGAGCTGTGCCTCTACATGGGATGGAAGTGGCGGGGTATCACAGCACATTCGCCTATTTATTTGATTGGCTCAGCATGGAACAAGTCGCGGATTTAGAACCAAAACCTGGTATTCCGCCAACGGCGGGTCATTTAAATCGCTTAGCACAGCAAGATTGGTCGAGTTTATCCGGTATTGTTTATGCCTCTCACCAGCCTAAAGATGCGGCTTATTGGTTAGCATCGCGTACCAATGTGCCGGTGGTGGAACTGGCGCAAAGTGTTGGTGGACAGCCGAACACCTCATCATTAGTTGCACTGGTCGATGATTCTATTGATCGCTTATTGAGCCTAGTTAAGGAGCAATAATGAGTGCTTACGGATGGATGCTAGCCCCATTGTTGATTGGCTTTATCTCTTTATGGATCAACTGGATTTTGGGTAGGCAGGTGCTAGAGCGAGGGGTGATATTTATTGACCTAGCGATGGCGCAAATGGCGGCGGTCGGTATGTTAGCGGTGGAGTTATGGTGGCCGCAATACAGCAGTTCCTTATGGTGGAAAATGCTGGCTGCCAGCTTAGTTACCTTTAGTATGGCGGGGTTGTTGTGCTTTTTTGAGGGGCGAATCAAAACCCATTTGGAAGCCTTCATTGGACTCTTTTATGTGTTGGCTGCTTGCGCAGCAATGTTATTGGTTGCTCAGCAGCCGCATGGTAAAGAAAGCATAGAGAGTTTACTAAACGGTCGCTTATTGTGGTCTCAATGGCAAGACGTGATTCCCGTATTGGTTATTGCTCTCGCGATGTTAATCGTTGTGCGTTATCGCTCCTGTTGGTTACAAGGTAAGGCGTTTTATTTTCTATTCGCCGTTGCCATCCCACCGCTCGTGATTAACTTAGGGGTGTACTTAGAGTTTGCCTCGTTAATTATACCAGCGTTGGCGGTATGCTATTTACCTTGGCAACGTAAAACCGCTGCTGGCTTAGCAATAGGTTATATCGCCATGATGGCTGGATTTGCAGCTTCTCTTTATTGGGATTGGCCGATTGGCCCTGCTGTGGTGTTTGCGATGATATTGTGCGCGGCAGTAATGGTGTTTGGCGCTCAAGCAAGAGTCTTGCGTCAATAAGATTCAGCTTTTAACCCATAACTCAAAAACCATAATTCAAAAACAAGGCGCAGTAATGCGCCTTATTTTTAAATCTGTTAATGAAATGCAGCAGTGACACTAAGCCATCATTGGTACCAATACCATAGTACCGATAATCACGGTGATAAGACCTGCCAAAACAGGAACAGAAGTACGTTTAACGACTTCAAAAGGACTGATATGCGCCATACCTGCGGTGGCAACGACGACCCCTGATACCGGAGAAACGGTACGGCCTAGATTTGAAGCTTGTAACATCGGAATAATTAAAAACGCTGGGTTAACGCCCATTTTCGCGGCTAGTGCTGGGGCAAGTTCCACAAATGCATAAAACGGAGCATTACCCGAGCCTGTGGCGATAGCCGCAGCCATGGTTAAAATGGTTAAAATTAGCATCAATGCTAAACCACCAGCGCCAGCGGTTTCGGCTAATCCAAGTAGGTTATCAATCGCACCAATCGACATCAGTCCTTGAGCAAAAACCCCTGCCGCAACCAACAGCATCACCACGCCTTTAAATGCCTCTGCCATACCTTCATAGCAAGATTCCAGATCTTCGAGTGTTTTCTTACCATCAAAGCGTTTAGTGATGAAATCAATCACCGCACCAGCAAAAATCGATACGACAACAATGGTGTAAATATCCAACGATAAGCCGGGGATGGTTTCTCCATTAAATAGGAAAACGCCAATAATTGGTAAGAAAGGCAGAATCGCGTAATAGGCTGGCGCTTTCACTTCAATCGCAGAAACGTCTACGCGTTCCATTGGGGTGTTATCGCGCTTATCAAGGTATTTATTCCAGAAGAAGGTAGCGATTGCCATCACGATGATCGCACAAATGGAAACAGGAAGAACGGTTTCTACCGCAAAGACATGCAAAGCTAGCCCAGACTTTTCTGCCGCGATCACCACATCGCCAGAAGTAGGGGATAAAATAATGGCGGCTGGAGAAGCGCACACCGCTACTGCAGCAGGGCGAGAAATACCCATCGCTGTCATCATAGGGAAGAGAGTTGCCATCAGTAGCACGCCTAGGCCTGTCGCAGAGCTTACCGCAAGGGACATTAAGCAAGCGACAATGTAAGCTGCAACCAGTAAGACATAAGGCGAGCGAATAACAGAAAGTGGCTTAGAAAACTGTTTAACCACTACGTTATTTGCCCCGATGTGGGTCATATAAGCGGCAAAACCGCACAATAACATGATTTGCATACCTAAACCGCCACCACGGTTTTGTAGGGTAAACTTCACATATTCCATTGAATCGGTAATCAAGTTACCGGTTGGTGTAATTGATGCGGGTAAAATCGCGTAGCCTAATATCCCAGTCATTAATAATAAGGCTATTCCGGCGGTTAATAGTACCCCCGCTGGTTTATAACCCTTAACGATAAAATAACCGACCGCAATGGTGACGATTGCGCCAATCAGCAGTTCAAGCATAGTCTTCTCCAGTAAAATGGGCTTCACCCATGTAACAAATTATGGCTTTTTGTAACTGGAGAATTTACTGAAAACTTGGCAATAGCACGAGCTTAACTTGCTACTAGTATGATCTAAAACAAATGAAAATATTGGCAGAATAAAAATCCGTATAAATACGTTATTGTATTGATTTTTATTGGTTATTGGCGTGTTAAATTAATAATGTTTGCTGATTATTCTGATGCGTATTTTGGTGGTGAGTGATATGACCATGCGGGGAGTTTTCGCCGTATGAACATTCAATCATTATGTTCATACGGCAGTTAGTATCACCCGTTTGAAGAGATCATGAATATACCCTTCCTACTTGAATCTGCAGCGGTGTTGGCTACGCTCGTTCACCCCAATCACATCGTTTGCCTATGCTCATGGAGATTCACTCACTTGCCGCCTGCCTGCAACGCCAAGTCGTTTGGGTATAGCTTAATAAGCATACGGCTTGGTTAATAGCTGCCAACGTTGCTTTTTCTCTTGTAGACGCATCTTTACTTGTCGATAGCGTGTTGTGAGGATCGAGCGTTCATAACTCTGTATCGCTGAATTGGCTTTGCTTTCTAACACCTGTTTTTTCAGATCGTAATAATCGTGAAGTGTTTCAACAAAACCATCAAATTCTTGTTGAATATGAGTAAAGATCCGCTGATGTTGCCGCTGTTGACTGAGGATTTTTTTCGCATACTTTAAACGCATTTCTGCCCGTGCAGTTTCAATTTTCAGTGCCGGCGCGACGCGTAATTTTTTGGCTAATCCCAACCAGGAACATATTTTGATTACCCATTTGGTTGGGTCATAGTGCCACCACTGAATTCCATTACGGTAATCGTTTTCAAAAATATGGTGATAATTATGGTAGCCCTCACCAAAGGTAAAGAAAGCCAAAATTCCGTTATCACGTGCGGTATTTTTATCGGTATAGGGCTGCTTACCCCAAATGTGGGCCAGTGAATTGATAAAAAAGGTCGTGTGATGGTTAAGGACTAATCTGACCGCGCCAATAATCAGTAACATACCGATGATATCTTGATACCACCAACCGAGCAGTAAAGGCACGCCTATATTCATGACAACTGCCAGTGGAACATAATATTTATGTTGCCACATGACAATTTTATCTTTTTGTAGATCACGACAATTCGTGTAATCAGCGTAAGTGGCTTGATTATAGTGGCGAAGCATCCAACCGATGTGTGAATACCAAAATCCACGCTTGGCGGAATAGGGATCTTTATCGTTTTGGTCGACAAATTTGTGGTGGACTCGGTGATCCGATGCCCAGTGTAGAGCACTATTTTGTAGAGCAAATGCACCGCCTAACGCACACAGTAAGCGCACTAACCAATGGGCTTCGAAAGCTTTATGTGACCATAGACGATGGTAGCCTACGGTAATGGATAAATTACAAAATGAAAAGCAAACCACTAGCCAGAAAAGATGTTCCCAGCCATAGCCAAATTGCCAGCCATACCAAGGGGCAACGAATGCCGCCAGACCAAAGCTGAGTGAAAAAATCATGACATTAAGCCAGATCAATGGTGGTTTATTAACCATATAAAAGTGCCCTTTAGCTTACAACTGTGCACCAGAATATCAGCGTACAGTTGTAAGTCAAAAAGGTTTTGCTACAAAGTGTGATCCGAACATCACCGACGGACTCAATCGCTGATTAACCATTCACTTGCTGTCTTCGGTTATATCAAGTAGCGTAAACAGTGACGGCTTGATCCTTTGGAGGTATAGATGACACTTAACTTAAGCCAATATGATGGGCTGATTTTTGATATGGATGGTACTTTGATCGATACGATGCCTGCGCATCTTCAAGCGTGGCAAGCGACCGCAGACCATTTTAATTTTCCCTTTGATGGAAAATGGCTACATAGCATGGGAGGCATGCCGAGTTTTAAGATTGTCAGTGAGATCAATCGACGATTCGACTTAGATCTGAATGCTCATCAGGTCGCTGACCATAAAATGCATACCTTTGCACAATTGGCCGATAAGGGAGGTTTGATTTCTGCGACGTATGACATTTTTTGTGCTCAGCTAGGTAAAAAGAAAATCGCGATAGGCACAGGCAGTCAGAGAGGATCAGCGGAAAACTTATTAGCTCAGGTTGAGGTACTTGATAAACTTGATGCTTTAGTCACGGCAACGGATGTGGAACATCATAAACCTCATCCTGAAACATTTTTACGTGCTTGCCAGCTGCTTGAGTTAACACCTAAACAGTGCGTGGTATTTGAAGATACTGAACTTGGTATGCAAGCGGCGCATGCAGGCGGAATGGATTGTGTATTAGTGACCGCTGCGGGGTTAGTTTTTTATCCAGTGAATCGGTAACCGCTTAAGATGGGAAAGGGGTAATCAGTCGGTTAGATACGGTCAGATAAGAGTCATTATGATGAGTTTTATTCACAATGACTCTTGTTGACGGTTATACCAAGGCTAAGCTGAGTTATTGGATTTCAATCAGTTCAACATCAAAAATCAACGTTGCTGCAGGAGGAATGGGACCCGCCCCATTTTTTCCATAAGCCAAATGGCTAGGAATAAAAAAGCGCATTTTTTGTCCTTCCACCATCAATTGCACACCTTCTTGCCAACCTTTAATGACTTGATTTAAGCCAAACACAATGGGCTCATTACGTTTAATGGAGCTATCAAAGACGCTGCCATCAAGAAAACGACCTTCATAATGCACTTTTACCCGACTCGTTGGGCTAGGATGAGTTTCGCCAGTACCCGCTTGTAAGAGTTGGTACTGTAAGCCACTTTCAGTTTCAATGACGTCATTTTGTTGGCGGTTTTCTTGTAAAAAGCGTTCTCCTACCGCATGATTTTGTTCCGCTATCTTACTGTTATTCCAGCTTCGATAGATAAAAAACACGGCTAATAAGAGAACGAGAACAATCAATATTTTATTCATAATACAGATACTTTATTAAGGTTGTTTAAGTAAATAAGTCAGCGTTTCTGCCATATTGGCTAGGTCACTATGACCGCTAGTTAACAGCAGGTATTTACCGTTAACAATAAAAGTGGGGACCGCATTAATTTGCGATTGTGTCGACATTTGCTCTGCAGAAGCGAGCATTGTCATTAGCTGTTGTTGCTGCATCTCATTAAAATCATAAGGACTAATGATATGTCGGCTATGAAAGGCATGATCAATGGCGGCTTTACGCTCTGCTGGCGTGGTGCCTTCAGGCATTTGTACGGCAGCAAATAGGTCATCCATCATATCGTGATCAGGGATGTCATCCAACTGCATCACTGCACTGTAATAAATCATCGCGCCCAGTTGAGCGCCTTGATTAAAAGTAACATGCAGTTTGCCGAAGCGTTGCCCAGTGAGCTGTTCGAGTTCAGGCAAAAACGTTTCCATGGTTCGGCAGTGAGTACAAGTGAGAGCAAACACTTCGGTGATCGGCGCAAGAGAAGGGGAGCTCAGAGGGTTAGATAATTTCTGATAATGAACACCTTGCTTAGGGCCTGTTGGCTCGCTACAACCAAGAATCAACACTACGCTAATGATAAGCCCACAAAAGCGAATAAAATTTTTTTTCATAATCAACCAAATTAAAATCATAAAGAGGGCTCAGTCTAACCAGTTCTGTTTGTGAGGCAAACAGCAGAAGAGCAAATTGTTAGCAATACATCATAAAGTTTTGCGCTGGCGGCCGATAACCAAGGTGATACTAAAAAATGGGAACCCAACGGATGAAAGTCTTCATACTATCACTGCTACTGTTTTTATCGGGGTGTGGCTCTCTGGCGACTGATAAAATGTTCAAAAGCAATTTATTAGACACCGCACCGAAAAATGATGCCGAGGTTCGTTATCCTGACTGGCGTTTGGCTCCTGCTTCACTTATGGCCGCAAAACCCGAGTCTATGCCTGCTAAGCATCAGCCGATGAAAACCCTCTCCGATAGTAGTTTAGAAAGCTTCCTGTCCGCCAATGGCTTAGATTATGAACTTATCCCTGGCGATCATACGATGGTCAAACTCAAACGTGCAGTGCAGTTTCAAACTGGATCGGCGGTGGTGCCAAGTGCATCAGTACAATGGCTCGCCCAACTCGGACGCTATTTAGCGAATACGCCACAGATTGATATTGTGATTGAAGGGCACACCGATAATACCGGCACTGAGCGATTTAACGACGGTCTTTCAATGCGCCGAGCGGATATGGTGAAAAATATTTTACTTGAACAACAAGTATCACTAGCCGCCATTTATACCCGTGGTTATGGCGAGCATACTCCTACTTGTACCAATCAAACGTCTCAAGGCCGCGCTTGTAATCGTCGTGTTGAATTGTTGATGATTATGGATAGTCAGTAAGTAATGAGCGATGTGGTTAAATGTGACTGACTGAATAGTTTTTACGGCTCATTTAAGCGTAGATTGATAGTTTTCACGCTTGTGCAACTAAAATGAGACAATACTTTGAAACATTTCTCTATTTTGTGTATACAGTCGCCACAAAACCAATCATAGGTTACGAAATTATGTCAGGCCGTCAGTTTTCCTCAACAAAAGAAGTTCCCGTTAGCCAACACGATCAACTGGTTTCAACCACCGATTTAAAAGGTGTGATCACCTATTGTAATGAAACCTTTTGTCGCATTGCCGGATTTACCGAACAAGAGCTATTAGGGCAAAATCACAATATTGTACGCCATGATGATATGCCTAAAGCCGCATTTGCTGATATGTGGAAGCGTCTCAAACAGGGCCATGCTTGGCGTGGAATAGTCAAAAATAAAACCAAAGATAATGGCTACTACTGGGTGGATGCGTATGTAACGCCTATTTATGAAAACGGAAAAATATCCGGCTATCAATCAGTGCGAGTCAAGCCTGAACGCCGTTGGGTTGATATTGCCAACAAAGCCTATCAAGGGCTGCGTCAAGCTGAACGCTCTGGCCGGAAATTTTCACTGACAATAGCGGATTCCGTTCGTTATGCGATATTACTTGGTTCATTGAGTGCACCGATTGCCGCCTCTTTGTGGGGGGATCAGAGCAGTCAGCTTTTGGCAAGTGTGCTCCCAGTTATCTCTCTAGGATTATTTTTCCGCCAAGAGCTGATTGATACACCGCGTCAGCTCGCTCAGCTGCGCCAACAATACGACAGCATTAGTCGATTGATTTATTCAGGTAATCATCAGTTTTCCATTGCTGATTATCATTTAAAAATGGCATCGGCTCGGATTCGAACGGTATTAGGTCGGATGATGGATTCGGCGAAACCACTACAAGTTATGGCCAATACCTTACATAAAACCAGTACCGAAGTAGCACAAGCATTAACTCAGCAGGAAAAAGATATTCGTCGAGTAATGCAGGCTACCGATGAGGTTGAAGCGGCGGCGAATGCCGTTTCTGACAATACTCAAGTTTCCTATGCATTGATTGATCAAGCTCGCGTAGAGTGCACTCAGAGCAAACAGAGCATTGATCTGACCCAGAAAAATTTATTGCAACTCAACGAGCAAGCAGAAAGAGCGACTCAAACCACTTATGCTTTGAGCGATCAAGCTCAGCGAGTGAGTCAATTGATGGGAGAAATCGGCGGAATTGCTGATCAAACCAATCTGTTAGCGTTGAATGCGGCGATTGAAGCAGCGCGAGCGGGTGAGCAAGGACGTGGATTTGCGGTCGTTGCTGATGAAGTCCGTGCCTTATCGGGACGAACGCAAAAAGCCACCGAGCAGATCCAATCGAGTATTAATGCGATGTTGCAAGCGATTGATGGATGGCAAAAAGAAATTCATCAAAGTCAGCAGCAAACTCAGGCTTGTGGCGAGGTGGCTGAGCAAAGTGCTTCTCGTTTACAACAAGTTGAAAGCTTATTACTAGAAATGCACGATACGGTAGCTGACATGGCGAAAGCAGCACAATCACAACGTGATATCACTCATCAGGTTAATCAACATATTCACTCGATTGCCTCTGCCGCCACTCAAAACCTTGCTGCAACCCATAAAGTTGAAGAATATAGCATTGAAATGAACCGCAAAGTGGATGACTTTCATCAACTTGCGAAACGGTTTGAAGAGAAATAAACCATGTATCAAAGTAGAAAACAAGGTATGACGTTACTGTCTAAGCGCATGATAGTCGGCAGCAGTTTACTTATTTCGTTGTTGTCAGCAACGAGTGCCTTCGCCAGTGACAAGAACCCATGTCATATTATTTATGATGCGGGCAGTAGTGGTACGCGAATGTATGTCTATGAGCAGCGTTCAGACCAATGGAAAGTTCATAAAGGTCCTAAGATGGAGGCTTTAGCCGATCCTATTCGCCAGAATAGAGGGAAAACCGCGCAGGATATTCCACTAGTGGTCACTCAGTTGGCTGATACATTACAACAGATAAAGACAGAGGGGCCGCGCAATAATGAGGGCAAGCCAGCATGGCGAGCCTTTAACTGGCAAACGGCCTGTGAACTGCAGTCGGTGATGGTGTATGCCACGGCAGGCATGCGTATTGCTGAGCAAAATAATCCACAACAAAGTCAACAAATGTGGCAAGCGCTGAATCAAGCTTTACGCCAGCAATTGCCTGATTCGGTTGACGTGGTGACGAAAACCCTTTCCGGCTATGAAGAGGGATTATACGCTTGGTTAGCGGTACATGATGAAGTGCAAAATACGCAATTTGGTATTGTAGAAATGGGCGGAGCTTCCAGCCAGATTACTTTCCCATGCCCCGATTGCGAACCTAATGATGCATTACGTCGTGTCAAAGTAGGAAATCAAGAGTTACCCATGTACAGCTACTCATTTTTAGGCTTAGGGCAAGATGAGGCGGCGAAAGTATTAGGCGTTGCTGAAAGTTGCCAACATGGTATAGGCAGTCGTCAAAAAAATTGGCAGTTATCAGCGTGTCAAGAGACGCTGAAATTGACCCAGTCAGGCGATATTTTAGATCCTTATAACTATCAGTATCAGCAACAAGCCCAGTATCGAAAAATCCCAACTGAACAAGGTAGGCAAGTTGAATGGTATTTGACGGGCGCGTTTAAGCATCGTCAAACGAATGATGAGCAGCAGTGTTGTATCAATAGCGGTGCTTGCCATAAAGCAGAAACGTCGTGTTTTCGTGTCGCTTATCTACCCAAATACCTGCAAGCATTAGGCGTACCCAATGATGCACCAGTCAAAAAAGACGCCGATTGGCCACTCGGAGCAGCGATCTGTCGCAGTAATGATTGTTTAGCCAATGCTGAGCCTCCGGTATGTCGTTGGAATAAAACGGGCTGTTTATAATTAATCTTTAAATAACAAAATCCCGCCTTGGCGGGATTTTGTTTATCAGCTTTCGGTTAACGATTAAGCCAATAGTTCGTTAGCAGTTTTCACCACATTTTCAGTCGTAAAACCAAACATCTTGAACAGTTGATCCGCTGGTGCAGATTCACCAAAGGTCGTCATGCCGATGATTTTGCCGCCAAAACCAACGTACTTGTACCAGAAATCAGCAATGCCAGCCTCAATCGCGATACGCTTGGTCACGTCTGCCGGTAATACCGCTTCACGGTAAGCCGCATCTTGCTTATCAAAGGCATCGGTCGATGGCATTGAAACCACGCGGACTTGCTTACCTTGTGCTTCAAGTTCAGCCGCCGCATTCACCGCTAGCTCCACTTCAGAACCGGTTGCAATCAAGATGAGCTCAGGTTTGCCAGCGCAATCTTTAAGGATATAACCACCTTTGGCAATATCAGCCACTTGCTCTGCCGTGCGAGGTTGTTGAGCGAGGTTTTGACGCGAGAAGATCAGCGCTGATGGCGCATCTTTGCGTTCAATGGCCAGTTTCCATGCTACTGCAGATTCCACTTGGTCACAGGGACGCCATGTGCTCATGTTTGGTGTTAAGCGTAGAGAAGCAACTTGCTCAACCGGTTGGTGAGTCGGACCATCTTCACCCAGGCCGATAGAGTCGTGAGTGTAGACTTGGATATTTTGGATTTTCATCAGCGCCGCCATACGCAGTGCGTTACGGGCGTATTCCATAAACATTAAGAAGGTCGCGCCGTAAGGGACAAAGCCACCGTGCAACGCGATACCGTTCATAATGGCGGTCATACCAAATTCACGCACACCGTAATGAATGTAGTTACCAGAGAAATCTTCAGCGGTGAGTGATTTTGAGCCAGACCACATGGTCAGGTTTGACGGCGCTAGGTCTGCAGAGCCGCCCATAAATTCTGGTAATAATTTACCGAACGCTTCAAGGGCATTTTGTGATGCTTTACGTGAAGCAATGTTGGCCGGGTTCGCTTGTAACTCAGCAATGATAGCATTAGCTTGCTCTTCCCATTGTGCTGGAAGATCGCCATTAACGCGACGTTTAAACTCAACCGCTTCTGCTGGGTACTCAGCCGCGTAAGCAGCAAACTTCTCATCCCAAGCTGCTTCTTTAGCTTGGCCTGCTTCTTTAGCGTCCCACTGAGCGTAAATATCAGCCGGAATTTCAAATGGGCCATATTGCCAACCCAGGAATTCACGAGCCGCTTTAATTTCATCGTGGCCTAATGGTGCGCCGTGGCAATCATGAGAACCTGATTTGTTTGGTGAGCCAAAACCGATGATGGTTTTAGTACAGATCAATGTTGGACGCGGATCAGCTTTAGCTGCTTCAATCGCCGCGTTGATGGCTTGTGCATCATGACCATCAACCGCTGGGATCACATGCCAGCCGTAAGCTTCAAAACGTTTTGGCGTGTCGTCTGAGAACCAACCTTCAACATGGCCGTCAATCGAGATGCCGTTGTCATCCCAAAACGCGATAAGCTTACCAAGGCCAAGCGTGCCAGCCAGCGAACACGCTTCGTGAGAAATGCCTTCCATCAAGCAGCCGTCGCCCATAAAGACATAAGTAAAGTGGTCAACGATGTCATGCCCTGGCTTGTTGAACTGAGCCGCGAGCGCTTTTTCAGCCATCGCCATGCCCACCGCATTGGTAATGCCCTGACCGAGAGGACCAGTCGTGGTTTCAATACCGGGTGCATAGCCGTATTCTGGATGGCCTGGAGTTTTGGAATGCAGTTGACGGAAGTTTTTCAAATCGTCAATCGACAGTTCATAACCAGTTAGATGCAGCAGTGAGTAAATCAGCATTGAGCCATGGCCGTTAGACAGCACAAAACGGTCACGGTCAGCCCATTGTGGGTTTTGTGGGTTGTGATTTAGGTGTGAGCGCCACAGCACTTCAGCGATATCCGCCATACCCATTGGCGCACCTGGGTGACCAGAATTGGCTTGTTGAACTCCATCCATGCTCAATGCACGAATCGCGTTAGCGAGTTGTTTACGTTCCATAATAATTACCGACAAATAATAGATTTAGAAAGGAAAGGGGAACGTCAATCGTTCCCCAAATTTTAATTCTTGAGCGAATTACAGTTTTGCTGCAATCATGACTTCCAGTTTACCTTGGTCAACGGCGAAGTTACGGATACCTTCAGCCAGTTTTTCAACTGCCATTGGATCTTGATTATGTTCCCAGAGGAATTCTGCGTGAGTCATTGGTGCAGGGCGAGCTTTGCTGCCTTTTGAATCGACTAATTTTTCAACCACTTCACCTTCTGCTGCTTCAAGCTCAGCCAGTAGTGATGGTGCAATGGTTAAACGGTCGCAACCAGCAAGTTCTAAAATTTCACCAATATTACGGAAGCTTGCACCCATCACGACGGTGTTGTAGCCGTGCTCTTTGTAATAGTTGTAGATGGTTGTTACTGATACGACGCCTGGATCTTCTTGCGGTGCAAAATCACGACCTTCTTTTGCCTTATACCAGTCCATGATTCGACCAACAAATGGTGAGATGAGGAAGACACCAGCTTCAGCACATGCACGAGCTTGCGCGAAAGAGAACAACAGCGTGAGGTTACAGTTGATGCCTTCTTTCTCAAGAATTTCCGCTGCGCGGATACCTTCCCACGTTGAAGCGAGTTTGATCAGGATGCGATCGTTACTGATCCCAGCATCGTTATACATTTTGATCAGTTGGCGAGCTTTGGCGACACTGCCTTCGGTGTCGTAAGAGAGACGAGCATCGACTTCAGTTGAGATACGTCCAGGAATAGTTTTCAGGATCTCTTTACCAATGTTCACTGCCAACATATCGCAGGTATCTTGGATTTGTTGTGCTTTGTCTGAACTTTGTGATTTTGCGTATTCGATAGCAGCATCAATCAGTGGTGCGTATTCTGCGATTTGGGCAGCTTTTAGGATCAGCGAAGGGTTGGTGGTAGCGTCTTCAGGTTGGTATTTTTTAATGGCATCGATTTCACCAGTATCCGCAACCACAGTAGTCAGTTTACGAAGTTGCTCTAATTTGTTGCTCATATCGTTCATCCTATTTCTTTTGGCCAAGCCAATGTATGGCAGAAAAGCTAACGCAATTATGATCAGCGACCGAACTTATGTTATGAACATTTGCTCGTTCGTTGAGTAAATGATGTGACCATCTTTATCTTATCCAGTTAGAAAGTCAATCATAGTTAGTGGCTTATGGTGATGTGAATCAACAATTTTATGTTATTTATTTCGCAGGTAGAAAAAGAAACGTTTGCCTAATCTAAGCTAGTCACGACAAGGGTTGATTGAGAGAAACTTGTTACGCTGAGAAAATGTCATTGTCATGAACAAATGTTGCAAATGAAGGCGGACTTCACTTATCCTAGCACGATGAGCATATGCTCAATGTTCGTTTTTTTGCGCGCCTGATCCTTACTGTTTGAAGCGTTAATCGTCAGCGTGCTCATGTTTTTTGTTATCCACCTATTCACTGCGGCTCTCAACTTCAATGGGTTTGCAGAATAAAGAGATCATCATGACGACTTTGCATCAAGATATATCTGTCGAAAGTACCGACTTACTCACGGAAGTTTCTGTCGCTTATTATCAAGATGGAGCGACCCAAGAAGAGATATCTAAAAAATTTGCTATCTCACGAGCGAAAGTTGGACGTATGCTCAAGCAGGCGCGTGATGAAGGTATTGTCGAAATCACCGTTAAATACCACCCTGTTTTTAGTGCGAAAATTGAGCAGCGATTGATTGAACGTTTTGGCATAAAACGTGCTCTAGTAGCCTTGGATCAACCGAATGAAGAGCAACAAAGGCAACAAGTTGCGGGCTTAGTTTCAAATTATCTATCCGGCACGTTAAAAAATGGCATGGTTGTGACTATTGGACAAGGTCGAAATGTCTCGGCAGTTGCCCATCATATCGGCGTCATTACTCCACGAGATTGTAAGTTTGTATGCAGTATTGGTGGTATTCATCCTCGTGGGGGGATGTTTAATGCCGATCATATTTGTCGCCAAATGGCGAAAAAATACGGCGGCACATCGGAAACGCTATACGCTCCGGCTTATGCGGAAAATCGCGCGCAAAAATTGGCTTTTATGCAAAATGCGACGGTTAAGCAAACCTTAGATTTAGCTCGTAAAGCCGATATTGCCTTAGTAGGGATTGGCGATATGAGTGAAAATAGTTATATGGTTGACCTCGGTTGGTTTACGCCTGACGAAGTCGTTCAGTCTCGCTTACAGCAAGGTGTGGTTGGTGATTTTGCTGGTTACGATTTCTTTAATATTCATGGACAAATCGCCAATACCGTGATGAGTGATCGGGTAATTGGATTAGGGATTGAAGAGTTTCGGCCCATATCTGAAGTGATTGCCATTGCGGCCGAAAATAGTAAGCCACTGGCGCTGCTGGGAGCCTTACGCACCGGAGCGATAGATGTTATTGCCACTAGCGTCAGTAATGCTCTGACGGTATTAAACCTCGATGAACAGATGCGCAACGTACAGTAGATGATTAACGCAGTGCCATCCGTCAATGGCTATGACGCGATCAGGATGGCTCGATAGGTAGCTCATCGCGTTGTCCCCACTCTGTCCATGAACCGTCGTAAATGGCGAGGTTTTGATAACCACAAAGATAAGCGGCGAGAAGAACAATACACGCCGTCACGCCTGATCCGCAGCTAAACAGATACTCATCAGCAGCCGATAGACTATCGGCGAGAATAGGGGTTAATTCGTCGATTGGTTTTAGCTCGCCACCATTCACCAAGTGAGTAAATGGCAGATTGCATGAATGCGGGATATGACCACTTCGTATGCCTGGGCGAGGTTCAGAAATCAGAGCTAGAAAACGCTCTGCTGAGCGTGCATCGATGGTAAGGCTGGCCGGATCGTTGAGTTTGCTCAATACGTAGTTAGCATCAACAAAGTAACGCGGCTCAAGTTCACCAGTAAAATCACCGTTCTCTACGGTCGTTAAGTACGCTTGAGTCAAAGGATAGCCTGCCTTTTTCCATGCTGGTAATCCACCATTGAGAACATAGACTTGCTGATGACCGAAAGCACGGAACATCCACCAAGCGCGGGGAGAAGCAAACGTCCCACTATTATCGTAGACGACAATCACTGAATCTTGGTTGATGCCCAATTGTTGCGCGAGATGGTTAAAACGCGTTTGGGCAGGCATCATGTATGGCAAAGCACTATCAATATCACAAAATTCATGGTCGTAATCAAATCGACGTGAGCCGGGGATTTTGTTTTGCCAATCTTTTTCACCTTTGCTCGGAATCTGAAATTCAATGCTGCAATCCAAAATGACTAACTGAGGTAAGCTTAAATGTTCATAGAGCCAAGTTGGAGTAATCAGTGGGGACATGCGGCTTATTCCTTATAATAAGGGGGAGTAGTGAGCATGCGGCTAAATAACAATACCGCGTTTTTCACGTCGTTATCCTTCAGGTGTGGCAAATTGGGCAACTGGCCTGTTTAGGTAAAGTCATCTCACGCCAGGTCATTGATAAGGCATCCAAGATTAAAAGCTTACCCAGTTTGGTGTGTCCATAATCGGCGATGATTTTTATCGCTTCCATGGCTTGGACTGCGCCAATAATACCGACGACAGGTGCCATTACTCCCGCTTCAACGCAAGTGAGTACGTGGTGGCCAAAAAGAGCACTTAAGCATTGGTAGCAAGGTTCATCAGGATGCTGGTATCGAAATACACAGACTTGGCCTTCCATACGAATCGCCGCGCCAGATATTAACGGCGTTTTCGTTGCAAAGCAGAGTCGATTCAATTGATTACGCGCCTCGACATTATCCGAAGCATCGACTACTACAGTATGTTGTTCGATTAAGCGTTTTAGCGGCTCGTCAGCCAAACGTTGATCCACCGTATTGACGATTAGATAGGGATTGAGTTGGCGCAATGATTCTGCTGCAGAGTCGACCTTTTTACGACCGACATCGGCATCACTATGTAACACTTGGCGCTGTAAATTCGATAGTTCGACGCAGTCATCATCGATCAAGGTTATCGTACCGACACCTGCCGTAGCCAGATATTGACTGGAGGCACAGCCCAAGCCTCCTGCACCTAAAATTAATACAGAGCTTTGTTTAAGCGCCTCTTGCCCTTCAAAATCAAACTGGTTAAGGATGATTTGCCGGTTATAACGCAGCATCTCTTGGTCAGATAAAATATCCATAGTGTTCCTTAAGATAAACAGGCATTAAACAACTGAATATTCACGATTTCACCAACTTCTACTCGCCCACGATCCTGCTCTAATACCACAAAACAATTAGCAAGGCTCATTGAACGAAAAGCGCCAGAACTTTGATTGCCGGTGCTCTCTACGACAAACTGTCCATTTTCAAGGTGATAAATACCACGCTGATAGTCGGTGCGGCCTGGCGATTTTTTGAAGGGACTTTTGGTTCGTGCAGGAATAGACTGAGGCGCTTGCCATTCGCTGTGTCCAGCCAGTTTGGCCAGCATAGGCTGTACCAGAACATACAAAGTCAGCATCGCCGAAACCGGGTTGCCCGGTAAACCACAAAACCAAGCGTTTTCTAATCGACCAAAAGCAAAAGGTTTACCTGGTTTTATCGCGAGCTTCCAAAAACCGATTTCGCCAAGTTCGGCAAGGATATCTTTGGTGTAATCAGCCTCGCCGACACTAACTCCACCAGACGTGACGACGACATCCGCAAGCTGTTGCGCTTGATTAAAGGTTGCTTTTAATGTCGCTGGGCAATCAGGGATGATCCCCAGATCGATAGCCTCGCAGCCAAAATTTTCAATCAACGGTTTAATACCATAGCGATTGCTATCGTAAATCTGTCCTTCAGAGAGCGTCTCACCGAGTGGTTTTAGTTCATCTCCGGTAGAGAAAAAGGCGACTTTAGGTTTACGTAATACGTTCACATGACTGATACCCAAAGTCGCGATCATTGGGATATCACGAACGGTTAAGCGTGCACCTTTGCGCAAGACTAGATCATTGTGTCCGATATCATCGCCCATCGGACGAATGTTGGCATTGGGTTGAACATGGTTCACAGAAAATTGAATACCGTGCTCGGTGACTTGCGCTTGCTCTTGCATGATCACCGCATCGCAACCGATTGGAATTTGTGCGCCAGTCATAATCCGAATACAGGTCAGTGGTGGCCACTCTCCAGTAAATGGTTGACCTGCAAACGATTTTCCTGCTACGGGCAAGGGTTGATTATGGACGATATCAGCTCGTCTGACTGCATAGCCATCCATTGCTGAGTTATCAAAAGGAGGCACAGGAATCGGAGAGAGAACATCTTCGGCTAAGACAAACCCCAGAGCTTCAGCAAGCGGAAGTTGCTGTGTTTGATTCACTGGGGTAATACGAGAAAGCATGGAATGCAGCGCATCTTCAATCGGCATTAAGCCCGGCGCATCACAACAGCCCATATTGTTGATCCTATGGTGGTTATTTTTGTCGGTACTTTAACACATAAAGGGCATGACAATAATGTCCGCCCATAAAATAGGGATGTAATTATTCAAAAATCCGAGTATTCTTGTCTGCCATTCGAGAGGGGTAATGAAGAGGTAGGGGAAATGTCAATTTTGAGCGAATCCGCCCAGTTAGTGAAAGCAGCACTAGAGAGCCGCGGTCAGGAAACGCCAATGCAACCCAATGCAATTAGCCGTGAAGAGAAAAAAGCGCAAATTGAATTTCATATGCGTGAAGTCTTAACTCTTCTGGGTCTAGATTTAGCGGATGATAGTCTACAAGAGACACCGCATCGGATTGCCAAAATGTATGTCGATGAAATTTTCTCTGGGCTTGATTATAAAAACTTCCCAAAAATTACCGTCATTGAAAATAAAATGAAAGTCAGTGAAATGGTACGCGTCAAGGATATTACCGTGACCAGTACCTGTGAGCATCATTTAGTGACCATCGATGGTAAAGCTGCGGTCGCTTATATTCCACGTGGTAAAATTATTGGCCTATCAAAAATTAATCGCATTGTACGTTTTTTTGCTCAGCGCCCTCAGGTGCAAGAGCGTTTAACGCAACAGATTTTAGTTGCGTTGCAGACGTTACTTGAGTCGGATGATGTTGCGGTGACCATTGATGCTACCCACTATTGTGTAAAGTCTCGAGGTGTCATGGACGCGACAAGCGTAACCACCACGACCGCTTTAGGGGGGATATTTAAATCTAACCCTGCCACCCGCGCCGAATTTTTGCATGGATTACGTTAATACCTCGTTGTGGTGTTAATAGATAAAAAGCCTCTCATCAGAGATAATGAGGGGCTTTTTATTTGCCGCTGGCGCGAGTGATGAGATTGCACGACGTTATCGAGTTAAGCTCAATCTCTCGGGTTGTAGAGCAACAACCTTATTCGTCCAATATCAGCCCAATTCATGCTACAAGGGCAAATAATCGCCATATCCTTCCGCTGCCATTTTCTCTTCTGGAATAAAACGCATTGCCGCAGAGTTCATACAGTAACGCAGGCCAGTAGGTGCCGGACCGTCCTTAAAAACATGACCAAGATGTGAGTCGCCGAACCGACTGCGTACTTCAGTTCTGGTATAGAAAAGACGAAAATCGCTTTTGGTAATAATGTACGCTGAATTAATCGGCTTGGTGAAGCTTGGCCAGCCTGTTCCTGAGCGAAATTTATCTTGCGACGAAAAGAGTGGTTCCCCAGTGACGATGTCTACATAAATACCGCGTTGATGATTATCCCAGTATTCATTATTGAAAGCCCTTTCCGTGCCTTCTTGCTGAGTGACATAATATTGTACATCAGTTAGCCTGGCCCGAATCTCTTCAGGCGATGGCTTGTGGTAGGTCTTGATGTTTTGTTCTGCAAGCGATTTGTCAATCAATTGACGTAATGTGATGGGGTTCTTATTACGCTCACGACCAAAAATTTGGTCTAAATATTGATCTCGTCCTGAAGCATGACGATAGTATTTATAACGAATCGGATTCTTTTTATAAAAATCTTGATGGTACTCTTCCGCGGGCCAAAATTCGGTGTACTCAATCAATTCAGTATTCAGGGGCTTTTGATAAATACCTAAAGCATCAACCTGTTTTATTAACTGTTGAGCGATCTGCTTTTGGGTTGAATCATGGTAGAAAATCGCTGGTCGATATTGTAGCCCGCGATCTACAAACGAACCTTTTGCGTCTGTTGGGTCGATGTGGCGTAAGAAATAATCCAACACTTGTTCATAACTGACCAGATGCTCATCAAAAGTGACTTGAATGACCTCAATATGTCCCGATTTTCCAGATGATACTTGCTGATAGGTTGGGTTTGCTAATGTACCACCTGCGTAACCAGAGACAACATTGACGACGCCGTCGAGTTTTTCTAAATCGGCCTCTGTACACCAGAAGCATCCTCCCGCTAAAGTCGCGATTGCATAAGACGACTCTGCTGCGGATAAAGACAGATTATTCGCTCGAGTAGTGATAGAGAATAGAACCAATAGCGTTAGCACGCTGGAGGAAAACCATATTGTAAAACGCTTCATCTTGCCCTTTACCTATTTTATTTAGATGACCAGTGATGGTGATTATTGCCTATTTAAAACGGCCGTCGTGCTAAAAAGCGGAGTGTATTACCATTGTTTAAGCACGCTAAGCAGTAGTGTCTTATCGACAATATCAAGACTCTGTTATCTATACGTAAAATAGAGCAAGAAAGAGCAACAAAGTGAAGAAATTGCTCTTGCTGATCAGTTATTGGTTAACTCAAACCAATGATGTTGCCATCATCATCGAGATCAATCGCCATAAAACTGGGTTTTGCTGGAAGTCCGGGCATGGTAAGCACGTTGCCACATAAGGCATAAATGAATTCCGCACCAGCACATGGTTTTAACTCTCTAATGGTGAGAGTAAAGGCTTTGGGCGCACCCTTAATGGCTGGATCTCCGGTGAGAGACATCGGATTTTTAGCCAAACAAACGGAGAAATGTTGATAAGGTAGCGTTTCTAATTCGGCCAGTTGTTGCTTAGCCAGTGCACTGAGCTCGATGGTCGTTGCGCCATAACTTTTCGCAACCGTAGTGAGTTTATCGAGCAGTGAATCTTGCGCTTGATAAAGAGGTTTAAAATGTGTGGCTTTTTGGCATTGAGCGATGACTTGCTGGGCAAGGTCTAGTGCGCCATGCCCTCCTTGAGAATAGGCATCTGAAACAGTGACTTTGACATCATTAGGTAGACGTTTAATCAGACTAACTAGTTGCTGAAGCTCCTCTTCGCTATCTTGTGGAAAACGATTGATGGCCACCACGGCTGGAATACCATAGCGATTCACATTATCGATATGCCATTGTAAGTTGGTGAAGCCGGCGGTCAGTGCCGCGTTGTCGGGTTGAAAAAGTAACTGACTGTCTATCTGCTTGAGTTCAAATAGCCCTGAATTGGCTTTAATTCCACGTAAAGTTGCGACGATAACGGCACAATCTGGGGCTCTATTAGCTACATTGGCTTTAATATTACACGCTTTTTCAAAGCCCATATCAGAGCCAAAACCAGCCTCTGTCACGGTGTAATCCGCTAGCTTACTGGCAATCTCATCAGCAATAATCGATGAATTACCATGGGCAATGTTGGCAAAGGGACCCGCGTGAATGAGGGTTGGAACGCCTTCCAAGGTTTGCATTAACGTTGGCATTATCGTGTCTTTCATACAAACCGCCATAGCCCCCGCGACCTTGAGATCTTCGGCGGTGATCGCTTGTCCATCGAGATCATAAGCGAGAATAATCTGACCAAGTCGGCGACGTAAATCGGCTAAGTTTTTCGCCAGCGCTAAAATCGCCATCAATTCAGAAGCGGCGGAAATATCAAAGCCGTCTTCTCGTTCAATGCCGTTCGTTGTTTGGCCTTCAGGATTACGGCCGACAGTGATGTAACGCAGGGCGCGATCGTTATGATCGACCACTCGTTTCCAAACAATACGTTTAGGATCGATTCGCAGTGTAGGTAACCCTGTCTGTGTGGAGAAATTTTCGTAACCAAGACGAGTTTCGTGGTATAGACGGGCATCAATCGCTGCTGCGGCTAAGTTATGCGCCGAAGTGACGGCATGAATATCACCGGTAAGATGTAAGTTGAGCTCTTTCATCGGTGCAACTTGTGAATAGCCACCACCTGCCGCTCCGCCTTTGACACCAAAAATCGGTCCCATGGAAGGTTGACGGATACAAGCGATAACGGATTTATTTAAGTGCGCAAGACCTTGTGCTAAGCCTATCGTGTTCACCGTTTTACCTTCGCCAAGTGGCGTAGGAGTAATGGCCGTAACTAAGATCAATTTTCCTGAAGAGACATTTTTAAGGCGTTGTAAGCAATGTAATGAAACTTTGGCTTTATAAGAGCCTTGGCTATGAAATTCATCAGTCAATAAGCCCGCTTTTTTAGCGATGAGCTCAATGTTTTGTAGGGGAGTTGTACGGCAAATCTCACTATCTGACAGCATAAAACCCTCGTAGTAAGGCTAAATAGGGTGAAGAAGACCATTTTGCTGCGATAGTAACGTGTAAAAAATGCTTGTAAAGGAGATTGATAGTAAAAAGAGACATCTCAGCCTTCCGTTACATGCTGACGGATTAATGATGTCAGCAGGCTAATCGGAGGTATGATGGTTAAGCAGAGCCATGGAGAACAGGCAATAGATTAAGACAAAGGAGAGTTATTTGTTGCTAGAAAAAGTTTCTTTCTTGCGAGACAGTTTGTACCATTGACGTTGTCTGGTCGATCTTCTAGACATAGATTTCCTAATAAAGTGAGACTGCAATAAGCGAAGAATAAACGAGAGTGCAGGGGGGAGAGAAGTAAAACGCAGTGCAGAGCACTGCGTTTTGAAATTGTGCGCCGAGCATGGCGTTGATCTAGGAGGTCAAAGTCCTCTACGGGCTCAGTCGAGCGGGAACCGTTAGCCTATGCAAGGGTGTTCATCGTGAGGTGAAATCTGAAGGAAGCAAATGGCAAAAACGTGGTGATGACGAACAGAAATCTGATAGTAGGCTGTGTCGACTTGGGTAACCTAGCAATAGATAGAATAGCCCAACGACTCGACGAGAAGTGCGATGCAGTAAATCAGGCATGACCACGAGA
>NZ_VHTC01000049.1:0-12377 GCF_013048685.1 Vibrio sp. A8-1 | reverse complement strand
GACCTAACAAACGATTCAAGACAGACTCGCAACGCAAAGCATTGTTATTATGCGTGTAGTTTGGTGATAAAGTCGTTATGCGGAAGGTTGGTAGTCGCGTTGTTCGCTGCTTAATCGGGCGTTAGGTAAATGAGGTTAGACGTTGATTATTATAGAGCTGTTAGTCCTTATAGCTTCAAGCGTTCTGGTTGGAATGTGGATAGCTAATCCAGATGGTAACTATGAAGCCATAATCGTTGGGTTAGGTTTAGTGCTTGTTGCACTCGAAGTTTACAGAAGGAATAAGCCTTCTGACCTCAAAGCACCGCCCAATACCAGAGATGTTGAATTGTTTGAGCGATATAAAGACAAAATGTTTACTTCTGGCTTGATTAACGTGCTTGAGCAACATGATTTCTTAGCTCCTCTACATATAACAACCTGGAACTCATTGTGCCAATTTGTGGAGAAAGGCAACGGAGTAGATTTTCAATTTTCAGATCAAGCACTTAACCACTCGTATTTACATGCTTACGATATAGCATCTGAGTTTGCTGGCTTAATTTCAAAATATACTGTCCCCATGAACCCTCCAATTAGTGATAGTATTTCCATTTATGGTGTTGGCTATAAAGAGAAGCCAATTAAGCCGCATGAAAAAAAAGCAAGCCACGGAAATAAATAAAGCAGGTAGAGCATTCGTTGAGGCTCAAAAAGACTTTGTAGTTTTGGGCAATCGTACGCTTTACTAAATTTACCTAACAAACATTTAAGAGTGATTCAGCACGCTTGGCATTTTTGGTTTGGGTTTGGTTCAGTGTTTACGGTGGTCAAATGAAGTGCCGTGGTCGCGTGCTTCACACCTTAATTGGGCGTTAGGTCACAACGGGATCACACGAATAATGTATGAAGATATCGAGTGAGTATGGAATAGCCAATAGGGTATAGAGGAAAGAAGGCAAAAAGGACGAATATTAGTCATTTCCATGATACCCTTGAGGCGCTTTCGTGCGCACCTTAATCGGGGCGCGATTGAAGCGTGACGCCCGCAAGACCTCAAGGTAGAGCGATGCCCAATACTTCGGCTTCGATTTTTGTCTTTTTCTTCAATTCTTTTTTGATAGTCAATAATGAACGAGAGACCATAGGCAACATTGGTCGTGACCTAACAAACGATTCAAGACAGACTCGCAACGCAAAGCATTGTTATTATGCGTGTAGTTTGGTGATAAAGTCGTTATGCGGAAGGTTGGTAGTCGCGTTGTTCGCTGCTTAATCGGGCGTTATGTTTAATCACGTAAAATCAGTGATTTATGTTCTTCTTTGTTCCCTTGGTTAATTGGTTTTGTGTTTGTCGGCAAGTTGGCTTCAGCGGGCGCTGTTTTCCGGACACTTATTCTTTGGCGCTGGAAATCCAGAGAATTGCCTCAATCAATTTTCGGGTAAGCGCGAGGTTAGGGCGGTTTGGCTCAATCAGTATTTTGAACACAGGTTTTGGGCTTAAATTACTGAAATTCACAGTCTGTTTTTCAAATCTATGAATCGTTTCAGTTTTTTAGGTCTTGGCTTTTGTTTGTGAATCAAAGCTGAGTTAATCTTGGTTTTGGTAAAACGTAAGTCATTGAAGCTTAAACATAACAAACGGTTCAAGAGGGACAGCCAACGCGTGGCATTTTCACTATGCGTTGGTTTTTGTGGTTACGGTGTTATGCGGAAGCTTGGTAATGGCGTTGGCTGCCCCTTAACCGGGCGTTATGTGCTTTCGGATAAAATAATGAAAAAGTGTCTATTAATTATTCTTGCTTGTTTTTCATCTGCTGTGATCGCTGGAAACGGACCTCTTGATTGTGATAATGCGATGAATACGCTTGAGATTAATCAGTGTGCGAGCATGGCTTTAGAATCAGCTGAAGTAGAGTTGGCAAAGTATCTTGCAGCAAGCTTTGAGCATAATTCGGATGATGTTGAGTTGATAGCTGCAATTAAATTAGCTCAAGGCGATTGGCAGGCTTATATGTCTTCTCATTGTAATTCGGTATACACCCAATGGCGCGATGGTACAATTCGAGGTGTTATGGCGATATCTTGCAAAACTCGGTTAACCAAGCAAAGAGCGCACGAATTATGGGAAAACTTCTTAACTTATATGGATAGCACACCTCCAGTTTTGCCGGAACCTAGTCTGTAGTAAATTTCAGCTACGCACATAACAAACGGTTAAAGAGGGATTCGCAACGCGCGGCATTTTTGTAATGCGTTGATTTTTGTGGTTACGGTGTTGTGCGGTGAGCTGGTCGTTGCGTTGCTCACCCCTTAACCGGGCGTTATATGAATTCCCAGCTCCTCACTTAAGTAGCTAAATCTAATACTGCATTCTCTTTTTGTTACAGGCTCAATGAGATGCATATCACTTTATGCAACGTTGGCTTCTATTACACTTGGCTTTTTGGTGTAATCAGAAAGGTGCCAATGAAATATACTTTTATCACGCTGCTATTCGTATTAGCCACAGGAAGTACGAATGCAGAGTCTACTCAGTATCTTAGCAACTTAGGGTTGTCTCACAGCGGTGGTACCGACAAATGTGGGTGCCATTACAACAAGAAAACCGGCGAGTATCATTGCCATACAAGAAAACAGCGTGGGGGTAGCTGTCCACCGTAGTAATTACGGGATGAGAATTACGTTTGTTGCCATCTAAAAAATTCATATAACAAGGCGTTAAAGAGGGACAGCCAACGCGTGGCATTTTTATAATGCGTTAGTTTTTGTGATTACAGTGTTATGCGGAAGCTTAGTAGTAGCGTTGGCTGCCCCTTAACGCAGCGTTATGCTTTATTGAACATCAGCAAAATCAATATAAATTTTAATGGGAAAACTCAGTCTGATTTAGAAGTTTTCCTATTCTAATTTATTGATATTATGAGTTTATTGTTCTTTTTTGTGGCGATTGAAAGTTGAACGATGCTTTTGTGTTTTTGTCGGGTTTTGCTCTGATAAATTGTGTACGAAAAAGGTTCGATTGTCGCTGAAAAGTCTCTTTCTTTATTATTGTTTTTTCCTTGATTCCGC
The DNA here is from genome assembly GCF_013048685.1 of Vibrio sp. A8-1. Lineage (NCBI taxonomy): Bacteria > Pseudomonadati > Pseudomonadota > Gammaproteobacteria > Vibrionales > Vibrionaceae > Vibrio > Vibrio sp. A8-1. The sequence continues at coordinate 9,326 of NZ_VHTC01000049.1, read as the reverse complement.
AGGCTAATTCGCTTCAACTTATTTGGGATCTTATTTGCACCAATGATTGCTGAAAGTAGGCAAGTTTATCATTTTGAGTTAAAGTGGCTGCAACCGATAATCATTGTAAAAATTCAATGTAATCAATGAGTAATAAAGCATAACAAACACTTCAAGAGGGACTTCCAACGCGCAGCATTTTCATTATGCGTTGATTTCGGTGGTTTCGGTGTTGTGCAGAAACTTGGTAGTCGCGTTGTCAGCCCCTTAAGTGGGCGTTATAACCCAAAGGAGTTCTGTATTGTATTTTTATGATCTTTGTACGTGTAATATTCCAGATTCATATGGTTATGCATCTAGTAAAATTCTTTCGTATCATCTTATGGTCGAAGGTAATCTTCAGAGAATTGTTAGCGAAATGGATGGATTTGATAAAGAGCTTCTGAATTCTTTAAATATTAAATTTAACAAAAAGGAATCTGTAGCGAAGCTCAAACACAGACTGAGTTTTTATGGAAAGCTGAAAGTAGTCGAAAGTATCCTGAATAAGGAGAATCAGTGGGTTATCAGAGTATTTGAAAATCTCAACAATTTAAGAAATTTGATAGCCCACCACCGAGTTCATAGTGATGCAAGTCAGATTAAAGAAATTATAAGTTATTGTGAAGATATCATCAGTACCGTTAGTAATAATACCACGACTGATATACCACCAGACTTGAAAGGGAACAAATTGAGGTTCTCAGTTGTGGTTGCGGTTAGTCAAATGAAAGTTTCTTTTAAGCATATCAATTGGAAGACACAATCCATAGACTTGAATGGCTTTCAATTGGGTGATTACACAAACGACTCTTTAGAAGGGAGAATGATCGAGATCTTTGGCGAGGGTATTAAAGAACTTTTTCCTGTATTTCAACCTATTCAGTCCCAAGATGTTGTTGACTAAGGTTATAACAAACGCTTCAAGAGGGACAGCCAACGCGTGGCATTTTTACTATGCGTTGGTTTTTGTGGTTAAGGTGTTATGCGGAAAGTTGGTAGTAGCGTTGTCTGCCCCTTAAGCGGGCGTTATGTAACCGTAAAGAAAAAAGACCACAATGCATTGAAAAGTAGATATTTTTTATAATTGATCTAATTTCAATGTCGACTTTGTCTGAGCGGGTTTCATGCATGTTGATTTAACTTTCGGCTTCTTGTTCTTCAAGTTTTTACTCTGGCTTCAATGGTAAAGGGAGTTTGCGATAAGCTTGGTGGCAGTCACTTTTTTCTTTGAACTAGGGCTCGCAGTTTCGTCGTTGCCACGCAAATTCTACTGGGTTACTGCTAACTTTTCATGTAAGTTAAACCATATTTGGCAATGTTTTTCTTTGTAATGCTTTGAAATAGTTAGTAAAGTTACATAACAAAGCATTCAAGAGGGACAGCCAACGCTTGGCATTTTTGGTTTGGTTGGGCATTTGAGGTTACGGTTGGCTAATTTGAGTTCAGTGGTTTGCGTTGCCTGCCCCTTAATGCGGCGTTATGCTTTATTGAACCTCAGCAAAATCAATATATAAATTTTAATGGGAAAACTCAGTCTGATTTAGAAGTTTTCCTATTCTAATTGATTGATATTATGAGTTTATTGTTCTTTTTCGTGGCGATTGAAAGTTGAACGACGCTTCTGTTTTTTTCGGCCAACGTTGCCCTGATAAATTGTGTACGCAAAAGGTTCGATTTTTGCTGAAAGGTCTCTTTCTTTGGCGTTGCTGGCTCATTGATTCCACCGGCTATTTCGCTTCAGCATGTTTGGGAGATCATGAACATCTTACTTGCTGACAGTGTTTGGTTAGCGCAAGTTTATCGATGGTTGTGCGCTTTTTTCCGACTCTGCTCTGATCAATTGTGTCTGTAAAAGGTTCGATTGTTGCTGAAAGGTCTCTTCCTTTGGTGTTGTTGACCCCTTGATTCCACAGGCTAATTCGCTTCAACTTGTTTGGGATCTTATCTGCATCAATGATTGCTGAAAGTAGGCAAGTTTATCATTTTGAGTTAAAGTATTCGTAAGCAATAAATGTTGAAAAAGTTCAATTTAATCAATAAGTAATAAAGCATAACAAACGCTTCAAGAGGGACTTCCAACGCGCGGCATTTTTATTATGCGTTGATTTTTGTGGTTACGGTGTTATGCGGAAACTTGGTAGTAGCGTTGTCAGCCCCTTAATCGGGCGTTATGCTTTATTGAACCTCAGCAAAATCAATATATAAATTTTAATGGGAAAATTCAGTCTAATTTAGAAGTTTTCCTATTCTAATTTATTGATATTATGAGTTTATTGTTCTTTTTGGTGGCTATTGAAAGTTGAACGATGCTTGTACTTTTTAAGCCAACTCTGCTCTGATAAATTGTGTGTGCAAAAGGTTCGATTGTCGCTGAAAAGTCTCTTTCTTTAGTGTTGTTAGTTCATTGATTCCACAGGCCATTTCGCTTCAGCATGTTTGGGCTCTCATAGGCTTCTTGCTTGCTGAAAGTGTTTGGTTAGCGCAAGTTTATCGGCGAATATACGTTTTTGTCCGGCTCAGCTCTGATAGATTGTGTTAGTAAAAGGTTCAATTATCGCTGAAAGGTCTCTTCCTTTGGTGTTGTTGACCCATTGATTCCGCAGGCTAATTCGCTTCAACTTATTTGGGATCTTATTTGCACCAATGATTGCTGAAAGTAGGCAAGTTTATCATTTTGAGTTAAAGTGGCTGCAAGCGATAGTCATTGTAAAAATTCAATGTAATCAATGAGTAATAAAGCATAACAAACACTTCAAGAGGGACTTCCAACGCGCAGCATTTTCATTATGCGTTGATTTTGGTGGTTTCAGTGTTGTGCAGAAACTTGGTAGTCGCGTTGTCAGCCCCTTAAGTGGGCGTTATGCTTTATTGAGCCTCAGCAAAATCAATATATAAATTTTAATGGGAAACCCCAGTCTGATTTAGACGTTTTTGTATTCTAATTTATTGATATTATGAGTTTATTGTTCTTTTTGGTGGCGATTGAAAGTTGAACGATGCTTGTGTTTTGTCGGTCAACTCTGCTCTGATAAATTGTGTACGCAAAAGGTTCGATTGTTGCTGAAAGGTCTCTTTCTTTGGTGTTGCTGGCTCATTGATTCCGCGAGCTATTTCGCTTCAGCATGTTTGGGATCTCATGAACATCTTGCTTGCTGACAGTGTTTGGTTAGCGCAAGTTTATCGATGATTGTGCGCTTTTTTCCGGCTTTGCTCTGATAAATTGTGTGCGTAAAAGGTTCGATTGTTGCTGAAAGGTCTCTTTCTTTGGTGTTGCTGGTTCATTGATTCCGCAAGCTAATTCGCTTCAACTTGTTTGGGATCTTATCGACAACAATGATTGCTGAAAGTAGGCTGGTTTTTCATTTTGAGTTAAACTGCTGCGAACAAATGAATTTTGTAAAAGTTCAATGTAATCAATAGGTAATAAAGCATAACAAACGCTTCAAGAGGGACTTCCAACGCGCGGCATTTTTATTGTGCGTTGATTTTGGTGGTTTCAGTGTTATGCGGAAACTTGGTAGTAGCGTTGTCAGCCCCTTAAGCGGGCGTTATGTTTTTTCAGGAAAATTATGATCAGAGAAATTACGAAGTCAGATTTTGAATCATTCTGGCCAACATTTTTAGATGTAATCCAAGCTCAAGAAACTTACGCTTTTGAGCCTACAATGACTTTAGAACAAGCTTATTCAATTTGGTGTGAATTGCCTTTAAAAACGTTTGTTTTCATTGAAAATGATGTGGTTCTCGGAACTTACTACATCAAGCCAAATGCAACAGGACCGAGTAGTCACATATGCAATTGTGGTTACATGGTATCGAGTAAAGCAAGAGGTAAAGGTGTTGCTCGTAAAATGTGCGAGCATTCTCAGAAAATTGCAGTGGAGCTTGGTTTTGAAGCAATGCAATTTAATAGTGTCGTTTCGACAAATGAAGTTGCAGTAAACCTTTGGCAAAATTTAGGGTTTGAAGTAATAGGTCGCATTCCCAAAGCGTATAAACATGGTCGTTTAGGTTATGTTGATAGCTTGATCATGTATAAATGGCTACAAACATAACAAACGGTTCAAGAGGGACAACCAACGCGTGGCAGTTTCGCTTCGCTCAAGTATAGCCAAGCGCCGCTCACACCTTAATGCGGCGTTATGTACTTCTCTGAAATCCTTCCTGAAAATCAAACTTGTGCACAGTGTTATTATGCGTTACTCTTTGTGTATGGATGCACAATGAGACAGTGCAAGTTGTAATGGCATTAGAATTTAAAGATAAGTGGTTAGAGCAGTTTTATGAGGATGATAAACGACATCGTTTAATTCCAAACAGTATAGAAAACACTCTATTTCGAAAGCTGGAAATCTTAGATGCAGCTCAAGCTGAGTCGGACTTAAGAATTCCACCGGGTAATCGTTTTGAACATCTTGAAGGAAATCTTAAAGGTTGGTGTTCAATTCGAGTGAATAAACAATATCGTTTGATTTTTCAGTGGGTTGATGGTGTTGCACTAAATACTTACTTAGACCCACATAAGTATTGAGGTAACGACTATGCGTAAGACAAAACGTCGTCCAGTTAGCGTTGGTGAAATGTTGAAATTAGAGTTTCTTGAGCCAATGGGCATCACATCAAAAGCGCTCGCTGAAGCGATGGGTGTACACAGAAATACGGTGAGTAATTTGATTAATGGTGGAGTGTTAACGGCTCCGGTAGCAATCAAGTTAGCTGCTGCATTAGGAAATACACCAGAATTTTGGCTTAATATTCAACATGCTGTTGACCTTTGGGATACGAGAAATCGTTACCAAGAAGAGGCCAAATTTGTAAAGCCGCTGTTTGTTTCGCTGGAACAAAGCGCACGTACATAACAAAGCGTTAAAGAGGGACAGCCAACGCGTGGCATTTTTATTATGCGTTAGTTTTTGTGGTTACGGTGTTATGCGGAAAGTTGGTAGTAGCGTCGGCTGCCCCTTAACGCGGCGTTATGCTTTATTGAGCCTCAGCAAAATCAATATATAAATTTTAATGGGAAAACTTAGTCTGATTTAGAAGTTTTCTTATTCTAATTTATTGATATTATGAGTTTATTGTTCTTTTTGGTGGCGATTGAAAGTTGAACGATACTTGTGCTTTTTCGGTAACTTTGCCCTGATAAATTGTGCTCGCAAAAGGTTCGGTTTTTGCTGAAAGGTCTCTTTCTTTGGTGTTGTTTGCTCATTGATTCCACCGGCTATTTCGCTTCAACTTATTTGGGATCTCATGAACATCTTGCTTGCTGAAAGTGTTTGGTTAGCGCAAGTTTATCGATGTTTTTGCGCTTTTTTCCGGCTTTGCTCTGATAAATTGTGTGCGTAAAAGGTTCGATTGTCGCTGAACGGTCTCTTTCTTTGGCGTTGTTTGCTCGTTGATTCCGCAGGCTAATTCGCTTCAACTTGTTTGGGATCTTATCGGCAACAATGATTGCTGAAAGTAGGCTGGTTTGTCATTTTGAGTTAAACTGCTGCGAACAAATGAATTTTGTAAAAGTTCAATTTAATCAATGGGTAATAAAGCATAACAAACGCTTCAAGAGGGACTTCCAACGCGTGGCATTTTCATTATGCGTTGATTTTTGTGATTACGGTGTTATGCGGAAACTTGGTAGTAGCGTTGTCAGCCCCTTAAGCGGGCGTTATGTGCCACTAGAGTTTTGAGGCAATAAATTGAAGTATAAAGACTTGTCGAAAATTGCACTAGATCCATATAGCACTGAAAAGAGTATCGATTTACTCAAGCTGCGTGGAATTAGTGCGCCTGCTTCTGTGATTGAACAGTTTTACATTGATCATAATGCTAACAGTCGCTTTTTAGATCTCTACGGTGAGCTATCACTTCCTGATCTAAAGTGGGAACTAGTTGATTTTGATACAACGAAATTTTTGCAAATAGGTAGCAACGCTTCATATCCCGATTTCCTTGAGGAGGTATCTGAAGATGCATCGCATTTCCAAGAAGTTGGAGAGGCTGTAATTGATTGCCGAGAGGTCGTACTCAATCATTGGAAAAAGCATGGCACTTGGTTAACTCCACCGATATTTCTAGATGCAAACGTTCTTGGTGGTAAATCAGGTATACCTCATTTAGTTGAGGGGCATTCAAGGGTTGGGTGCCTGCTTGGTATCCAAAAATATAGAATCATTCCTTTAGCTGAGAGGCACAAAGTGTATTGGGGTTCTATTAGCAAAGGCACATAACAAAGCGTTCAAGAGGGATTCGCAACGCGTAGCATTTTCATTATGCATTGATTTTATTAGTTTTTAGTGTAATGCGGAAGGTTGGTCGTTGCGTTGCTCACCCCTTAACGCGGCGTTATATGCTAGTGAGGCAAAATGGATAGTTTGAACTCATTTCGTAATGTCACAGAAAGAGACATTGATCTCCTATTGGTTGAAGAGTTACAAGTATCACCTAGCTTTGCAAATTGGTTTGTTTACAAAGTTCTGGGAGAGGCTACCACTGTAAAGTCACTCGGAGTGTGGCATTCAGTTTCTGACGCTACTTTGGGGGAGTCAGATCTTATTTTTAAATTCCAATCTGACAATGGAGTTGTTGAAGCTCTTTTGATAGAAAATAAAATTGATGCAGACGCTCAACCTGAACAAGGTGAGAGATATCAGCTTCGAGGTCATAGAGGTAAAGAGCAAGGATATTGGGAAAATTTCAGAACATGCATATTAGCTCCTCTGGCCTATCTAGAAAGAAATATAGAGCCATATGACTGTGAAATTGCATATGAAGACATTATTGGCTACTTAAAGTCCAAGAATAGTGTACGTAGTGATTATCGTGCTAATGTCCTGACTTCTGCAGTTGAAAAGCAAAGAAGAGGATATGTTTCATGCGTTTCTATAGCGATGACAGAATATGCCAAAAAGTATTTAGAGTACGTTTCTGAATATCATCCAGAGCTTAGGCCAGAAAAAAGTAAACCAAGAGCGGAAGGGCATACTTGGATTAATTTTTACCCTTTTGGTGTAGAGAAAAAGATGCCGATTGTTCATCAAATTTATGGTGATGCGGTGAAAATTATGTTTTTGGCTCAAGCGGAAAGGTATGAAGAGTTATCACTCATCTTCAACGATTTCAATGCCCATCCATTAGTGGTCAGGCAATCTGGAAAGTCAGTTATTGTCGAGGTCAAAGTCCCAAGCATAGACCCTATCCTTGAAACGTTCGAAGCTTCATTTCCAGCAGTCCAAGCGGCTATCAAGGTTGCGCTGGATTTGTATGCTTATTGTGTTGAAAAACGCATATAACAAACGCCTCAAGAGGGACTGTCAACGCGTGGAGTTTCCAGTCCCATTGAGCCGCGGTGGTTGCAGTTGTTGTTTTGAGTTTAGTGGAATGCGTTGTCAGCCCCTTAGGCGGGCGTTATGTAACAAGGAAGGTTCAGTGGAAAAAATATTTTCAGATCGTTTAGTGATGGCTCCGATATCAGAAGATGATTGGTCTCTATTTCATACACTTCATACCGATCCAAATGTTATTTCACTTTGCTTTGATGAACCGACTTTGCTGGAAATTCAGTCTAAATTTCGTTCTAGGCTTGAACCATGGACACCAGATTCTAGTCATTGGTACTGTTTGGTTGTTTCGGAATTAGAAACGGGTATCAAAGTGGGTATAACGGGTTATTGCATCCAGAATGGAACTGCTGAAGTTGGTTTTATGTTTTTACCTAGTTTCCACGGTCGAGGTTATGGAACCGAATCGTTACGAGCTTTAGTCGAATACTCCCGAAAACAGTTTTGCCTAAACAGTTTTTCCGCTGTGGTTACTGAAGGTAATGTGGGTTCGGAAAAAGTGCTAATAAAAAGTGGATTCACATTACATAGTGTTATTCCTGATGCTTATGGAATTGGTGGTCAAATGTATGCTGATCACATATACATAATGGAAAATATTGTTACATAACAAACGGTTCAAGAGGGACAGCCAACGCGTGGCATTTTTATTATGCGTTGGTTTTTGTGATTACGGTGTTATGCGGAAGCTTGGTAGTGGCGTTGTCTGCCCCTTAACCGGGCGTTAGGTCACAACGGGATCACACGAATAATGTATGAAGATATCGAGTGAGTATGGAATAGCCAATAGGGTATAGAGGAAAGAAGGCAAAAAGGACGAATATTAGTCATTTCCATGATACCCTTGAGGCGCTTTCGTGCGCACCTTAATCGGGGCGCGATTGAAGCGTGACGCCCGCAAGACCTCAAGGTAGAGCGATGCCCAATACTTCGGCTTCGATTTTTGTCTTTTTCTTCAATTCTTTTTTGATAGTCAATAATGAACGAGAGACCATAGGCAACATTGGTCGTGACCTAACAAACGATTCAAGACAGACTCGCAACGCAAAGCATTGTTATTATGCGTGTAGTTTGGTGATAAAGTCGTTATGCGGAAGGTTGGTAGTCGCGTTGTTCGCTGCTTAATCGGGCGTTAGGTTGGAGAACATATGTTGCTATATAAATATCGTTCGATAGATAATTTATGGAATTCATTAGATATTATTTTTAATCAACGAGTTTGGTGCTCTAAGTGGGGAGATTTAAATGATCCTTTAGAAGGTCGTTACCACTCTGATTTTGGCTCTAGCTTTGATGAAAAAATTAATGCTAGTCGTGATCAATGGCGAATTTGTGCTTTATCAAGCTCAATAAATAATTTCTTATTATGGTCACACTATGCTGCTGGTCATAAAGGAATCGCTATAGAAATTGATATTCCGAAGGAAACTCCCGACTTGTCAAAGGTCATATATAGCCCATTCTCCCCAATTTTTACTGACATTTCAGAAAGTATGAAAGATCAGAAGGATTTATTTGAAATAAAGACCGAAGAATGGAGTTATGAAGAGGAGTATAGACTTTTATGTAAATCGCCATTCTACAAGCTTCCAAATCCTATAAAACGTATATATTTAGGTCATAATATACAGCCTGATAAGACTATGATTATCAAAAAAATTCTACCTTCGGATATTGAGGTTATTCAAATGAGACTAGATACTTATCAAGGTAAGGTTGTTACTAAAACCTAACAAGGCGTTAAAGAGGGATTCGCAACGCGCGGAATTTTCGTTATGCATTGATTTTATTAGTTTTTAGTGCAATGCGGTGAGTTGGTAGTTGCGTTGCTCACCCCTTAACGCGGCGTTAACTGGCAATAAAATTACCCATCTTTTTTCGTTGGATTTTAAGTTATTGATTTATATTAATAATAAATCGAGTGAAAAATAAAAGGTTATTTTGAGAAATTTGATGTAATTACTTTTATTA
>NZ_VHTC01000048.1:0-17297 GCF_013048685.1 Vibrio sp. A8-1 | reverse complement strand
TTCGTTTAACTCTCGCAGTTGCCAGACCGCAAGAGTGTTTTAACAAATTGAAAGGGGCTTTATAACTGACTTATAGCTGAAAGCTTTACGGAACCCCCAGCCTAGCTGGGGGTTTTCTCTATACAAGAAAAAGAGCACATGAGTGCTCCTCTTAAATAGACAATTATTCTGCTTTATTCTGCTGATCTTCAGCATACTGACGACGAATTTCCTGAGATACAATTTGAATCGCCTGTGCGGTACTGATCCCTTCTGCCATCATTTGCTGAATTTTTTCGACAGCGGCTTGCTGTTCACTGTGAGTTAAAGTCGGTATATCGTCAAACATAAATAGGCTCCTATTGGGGAGCCTCACTATAAAGAGACTATCAGTAACTAGCAAGGAAGTTTATATATGCACCCATAGCATTTTCATTGGTATAGCTCGCTCCGATATCGAGCTGAATGATATTCAATGGTGATAATCCAATTCCAGCAGTGATGGTACCGTCTCGACCACTGTAGGCAAGATTTTTGTTATACCCTACTCTCAATTTTAATTGACGCATGATATCCACTTCACCACCAATACGGATCATTTGCGTATCATCGGCAAAGTTATTAAATCGACGATCAGTATTCAAATCATAATCCACACTCAAGGTCGCATAATCAGCAACGATGCCAGCACCGAGCGTGATTTGTGGACGAATTTGATAATCATACTGAACAGAGTTTACCGTTTGCGTTGAAATATCTCGACTGATCAAATTGGTGGCAGCCGCTCCTAAACGATAAGGCCCATAAAACCATACCGCACCAGCATCAATGTTAAATGTGGTTTCTCCCGTACCGTTATCTAACAAATCTTTGAATTCATAGTTGTTAAAGCTGGCTTGATAAAGATAAGTATAAATGCGTTGTAATTTCGGAGTGATACCAAAAGCCATATGTTGACCGAGGAAGGTTTGATATTTGGCTAACGAGATACCAACTTCAGTAACGGCAATAGATACAGCATTAATACCGCTATTTTGTGCCTGCTCAAGAATACATTCAGGGTTGCTAGGATTAGCACCACTTACAGGGCAATCTGATGCGATGCTGGGAGCGGCGTACACTTCTGTGTACGCTTTGCCAAATATATTGGCAGATATATAGCGGTTTGGTATACCAAAAGCGATAACCCCACCAAGATTAGCATTGAGTGTATTACCATCAATATCATTAAGAGCCGCTTGTAATTCAGGGGCCTTACTTGGGTCATTGCTGTTAATCAGATCAGCGATGTTATCGATGCTTTTTACTAATTTATCAGGATCGTTATAGGTAAATCCAACGCTAGGTAAAATCATCCCAGCATCATCATTACGACGATAAATAGCCACTAGAGCAGGATTATAAAATGGAGCAGTAAGATAGTTTGCAGAGACCACGCCAACGCCGCCCATGGCATCTCCGCGTGCTTCAATTGCATAATTCGCGGCAAGAGTCTCTGTGGCAACCAGCAGTGCGGGAAGCGTTAAAAGCCAAATATGTTTTTTACTGTTCATATCCAATAAACCGTTGGTTACTTTGTTGTTATAACGGCTTATTGTCTATCAACTTTAATCATTCCTCTAGAGAAACATTATAGGTTTTACTGATAACTTGAGCTTGCTCTATGATTATTGGCCCTTGCCAGCGTTTATGGGTCATTGAAACCGCTAAGATGTAGCGATCCGATGTTAGATCGGTTAACTCAAGCTGAGTCGGATAATTTGATTCATAACTTTGTTGCCAAATTTCTTTATACTCACCATCAAAATAATCGTACACCGACACATCTAAGCGAGGCAATGGACAATGGCGATTCAATAATGCATTTTTATCAACCGTCCATTGATCTTTACTCGACCAACGAACCGTTTGCTTCGCTTTAGGTTCGCCAAAGATAACCCAAGTGCTCCACGAATCTTGATCTTCAGCCGTGATATCGATTCGGTACAACCCCATCGATAACTTGGAATTCAGATTATAATGTTTACGAAAGGTTACTCCCCCTTCAGTGACGCCGTCACTTGAGCGGGTGAAGCTGCTGTCGGTAGAAATAGGCCTCTCGACCCATTGAGTTAACGTTATATTATTGAGTGCCTTATCGCTTTGTGCTTCTAATATGACTTGATATGCGTCACGACCAGGGCTTTGAATATCTATCTTACGAATGACGATACTATTTAGCCATACCGGAAAGGTTTTGCTGGTTAGCCCCTTACCACAGTCCACTGATAACGATTGGATCAACACATCGTTTAGGTGTGTTTTGGTATTCTTGGTTTGATTCAGTTGCCAAACTTCAACCAGCGAATGAAACATTCGATCGAGATCATTATTAAGTAGATGCTGATGCACTTGAGTTAATGGACTACTACTCTCAAACCATTCAACACTTTGTGCATAAAAAGGCACGCACACTAGCGTGCCAATAAGACATAGTTTACTGTGCATGATTTAGGCTTTCATCTTGTACCCAACGCCACGGAGTGTTTCTATTTCTAACCCAGGTAGTTTCTGACGCAATTGCAATACGTGTGTATCCACCGTTCGTGTCGTTGGAAAATGATTGTAACCCCACACATGATCCAATAATTCATCGCGAGTAAATACTCGCCCTAAATTGCTGGCGAGAAAAAGCAATAAATCAAACTCAGTTCGCGTTAAGGTAATACACTGTTGGTTAAAAAATACTTCTCGAGTGGCTTTATCGATCACCAAGTTTGGTGTGATCACTTTGCTGTCGTCATTATCTTCACCATCCGGTGAACGAAGCTGCGCTCTGATCCGCGCAAATAACTCAGCTTCAGCAAACGGTTTGGTGAGATAGTCATTTCCTCCCGCATCTAAGCCTGTCACTTTATCTTTAACGGTCACTAAAGCGGTCAATAAGATGACAGGGATCTCTTTTAAAGCTTTCCACTCCGCGAGATGAGAAATTGAATCACCATCAGGTAATTGTCTATCTAAAATGACTAAATCCGCTTTTTCCCAGTATTGATCCACTGCGGCGATAGTTTCTGCATGTAAACAGTCATATCCCGCTTGCTCTAAACTTACCAGTAAACCGTCAGCAAGGTTTTTATCATCTTCAACGAGAAGCAATGTCTGTTTCACAAGGTATCTCCAAAATAAACGTGGTTGGTGGTCCGATTAAGGTCAAACGACCTCCCATTCTACCAACCATCGATTCAACAATCGTTAAGCCAAGTCCTAAGCCACTTTTACTTACAAAAGGCTTACGTAAATGACGCCAATCTTTATGGGTCAGCGTTCCTTGATCAGTCACCTTGATGGTAACTGAATCAATTGTTGACGTGACTTCTAAGGTTACAGGAGCAACACCGTATTTTACGGCATTGCGAATTAAATTATCGATACAGGTCCCAAGCCAATATACGTTGAGCTTTGCCGCTATATCTTGTTCAACAATTAACTCTATAGGTTGAGTAAACTCTTCTTCTACTTTGTATTGCAACCATTCTTCAACCGATGGAACCCAAGCGGTCGCGAGCGGTTTATTATCCGACTGTAGATAATCTTTACTGGCTTCGGCAAGCTGTCTTAAACGGCGAGAATCCTCACAAAGGCGACGAAACTCATCGTATACAGTTTCGGGTAAATGTTCAAATTCTCGGCGAAACCCTTCAACTGTTAATGATAAGCTAGCGATGGGCGTTCTCAATTCATGAGTTAGAATTTGTAAGATTAGCATCCTACTTTTCATTTCTTGTCGTTTAGAGTTCCAACGATAAATTGACCAACTGATCACCAAAAAAATATTTGCCAACACCAATACAAACATACTGATACGAAGTAAATCCGTATGATCTTGTACGTTCCAGCATAAATTGCCTCGTTGAACAAAACATGTGCTATCACTTTCTACAAAACTAAATGCCAGTCCCGCTTGACTGGCATTTAGCTGCCAAATGCTATCATCGAATAAGTAGTACTCATCGCCTTTTCTTAACCAAAGTTCATCCTTATCACCAAACATAATCGCACCCGCGATCAATGCATTCATCGCCTCTTCGTTCATTCTCTGCAAACGGCCCAATAAAGATTGGCTAGGTGCTTGCGCTCGCTCTTGAATATGCATAAAAGGTTCAAGTTGTGCATATTGATCAGGATAAACTTCTGCGTAGCGTGCAGCATAAGTACCACCACCAGGATGAATCAATGAGCTTCTGGCAAACCAACGCACGGGTAATTGACTTCCTTTACACAACGCTCGAGTAAAGACTAAAGGTTCCGTTACTAAAGGGTTCAATGGTAAATTACCCGAGCAATTTTGTGCTAACTGGTACAAAAGCTGAATATCTTTTAATGGATAGGACGCAGTTTGTGGCAACATGCTGTCTGGTGTTAATAATCGAGTAGGATACTCTTTTTGAATCGTTCGAATATCATAAGTGACCATAGCTGCCTGCTCATCAAACAGCGATACAAACAGTTCAATCCGCTCTGGTAGGGAATCGGCAAAAGCTGAAACAGTAAAAGTACAAGCGGCAAGCACTAAGCTGCGGATGAGTGTTCTTGTCAATGTAAATAATCGTTTGATCATAAAACCATAAAGTGATGATGTATTATCTATAAATAGAAACAACGCTTGTTATATCACTGTCAATAATATACCAAAGTATCGCTCTTATTGGTTCGGGACATTTTCCCTTCCCTCTTAAGCTTTGTTCGTATACCAGAAAGCATGAAGCCAGCAAATTGCTGGCTTCATGCTTTGATGTCATCAGATTACAATGCTTTGGAGATGGCGTCTACACTCTCTTTCGCATCCCCAAATAACATGAAGGTATTGTCTTTGAAGAACAACGGATTTTGCACTCCTGCATAACCCGTATTCATTGAACGTTTAAACACAATCACTTGTTTCGCGTGCCATACTTCTAATACTGGCATGCCTGCAATTGGACTATGAGGATCATCTAACGCCGCTGGATTGACCGTGTCATTCGCTCCAATCACTAAGACGGTATCGGTTTTGGATAGGTCATCGTTAATTTCATCCATTTCTAATACAATATCGTAAGGTACTTTAGCTTCTGCTAATAGCACATTCATGTGACCCGGTAACCGACCAGCCACAGGATGAATCCCAAAACGGACATCAATGCCTAATGCTCGTAACTTCTCGGTGATCTCGTAAACAGGATACTGTGCTTGCGCGACAGCCATACCGTACCCCGGGGTAATCACGACAGAACGAGAGTTCTTGAGAAGTTCAGCCACCTCTTCAGCGTTTATTTCTCGGTATTCACCTTGCTGTTCATCACTGCTGATCACTACTTCTTGACCAAAACCACCAGCAATTACACTGATGAATGAACGGTTCATCGCCTTACACATAATATAAGACAGAATCGCCCCAGACGATCCGACTAAAGCGCCGGTCACAATCAGCAAATCATTGGCGAGCATAAAGCCAGCGGCCGCCGCGGCCCATCCCGAATAAGAGTTGAGCATTGAAACTACAACCGGCATATCAGCGCCACCGATTGAAGCAACCAGATGGTAGCCAAAGGCTAAAGCAATCATGGTCATGATGATCAACGGCAATAAGCCGCCATCCATCTTTAAAAATTGCATGAGTAACAGAACCGATATCACTAACGCCGCGAGATTTAACTTATGCTTGTGTGGCAAATTTAGAGGCGAAGAGCTAATTGAACCGCTCAATTTACCAAACGCGACGATCGACCCAGTAAACGTTACGGCACCGATGAATACTCCGATAAAAACTTCGACCAAATGAATTACATGTTCCGCATGAGTATCGACCAAAGGAGCATCGAGCAAACTGTTATAACCGACCAATACGGCAGCCATACCAACAAAGCTGTGCAACATCGCAACGAGCTCTGGCATCTGTGTCATCTCTACTTTATTGGCGAAACGGATCCCAATGACGGCCCCGATGATCATGGCTAAAATAATCCAGCTCAGCCCTTGTGCCTCAGGACTGAAGATGGTAGCTAGCAGCGCGATCGTCATACCGGCCATACCGTAATAGTTACCGGTGCGTGCTGATTCTTGTTTCGATAATCCCGCTAGACTCAAAATAAAACATAAGGCAGCAATAATATAAGCCGCGTGTACTAATCCTGCAGACATTATTATTCTCCCTTAGTCTTTACGGAACATGTCAAGCATACGTTTCGTGACCGTAAAGCCGCCAAAAATATTGATGCTTGCAATCAAAACGGCAATAAATGCCAAAAAGGTTACTATCCCATTGCCTTGGCCGATTTGTACTAAAGCACCGACGATAATAATTCCAGAGATAGCGTTAGTTACTGACATTAAAGGGGTATGTAATGCATGAGTTACATTCCACACTACGTAATAACCAACCACACAAGCTAACACAAAAACCGTAAAATGGCCGAGAAAAGCGGCTGGAGCTACCGATGCTATCCAGGCAAAGACACCGACACCAGCCGCTAAGCCAACCAATTTTTTCCAAGGTGATGCAGGTTGCTTGGGTGGTTTCTCTACCATCGGTTTGCTTTGGGCAGGCTGCTGCACAGAGACTGGGATAGGCGGAGCAGGCCAGGTGATCTCACCTTGCTTAATGACAGTGACGCCACGCAATACAACATCGTCAAAATCGATGTTAATTACGCCGTTCTTCTCTTTACAAAGCAGTTTCAATAAATTGACTAAATTCGTTGCATAAAGCTGAGAAGCTTGAGTGGGAAGGCGACCTACCATATCGGTATAGCCAATAATTTTTACGCCATTATCAGTCGTGATCAGTTGATCTTTGACCGTATACTCACAGTTTCCCCCATTTTCAGCCGCCAGATCAACAATCACACTACCCGGTTTCATGCTATCTACCATCGATTTGGTGATGAGTGTCGGTGCTGGTTTACCAGGGATCAGTGCGGTAGTGATAATAATATCGGCTTTTTTTGCTTGCTCTGCGTAAAGCTCTGCTGCTTTTTGATTGAAATCATCCGACATTTCTCGAGCGTACCCATCACTCGAAGCAACCGTCGGCAGATGATCAATTTCCAGAAACTCAGCGCCCATTGATTGCACTTGCTCTTTAACTTCAGGACGAACATCGAACGCTCTAACAATTGCGCCAAGGCTTCCTGCTGCACCTATAGCAGCAAGGCCAGCTACCCCGGCACCAGCGATAAAGACATTCGCGGGAGGGACTTTACCAGCAGCGGTGATCTGCCCAGTAAAGAAACGGCCAAACTGATGGGCCGCTTCTACGACCGCTCGATAGCCAGCGATATTCGCCATTGATGATAATGCGTCTAAGGCTTGAGCTCGAGAGATGCGCGGCACGCAATCCATCGCTAATACATTAATGCTTTTCATTGCCAGTTTTTCTAGCAACTGAGGATGTTGAGCTGGCCAAATAAAACAGATTAATGTCGCGTGCTCTTTTAATAACGAGACTTCATCGATTTGCTCATTGTAAATTGGCGCATTCACTTTTAAGACAATATCGCAATTCCATACTACCTCGGAGGGTTCAACCATCGCACCAGCCACTTGGAATGCACTGTCTTCAAAACTCGCTAATGAACCGGCTTGAGATTCAACCACAACCTCAAAGCCGAGTTTTATCAGTTGCTCTACTGATGAAGGTGAGGCTGCAACTCGCGTTTCCCCCGCTAGCCTCTCTTTTGGTACACCAATTCGCATATCATTTCCTTGATTTTGGGACAAAAAATAAAAGAACGCTAAGCATAGCGACTTAGCGTTCTTTTATTCATGACTTCTGTCAACGACTGGAGAAATTAGTTAAAGATCTGACCACTCATCTGATCAATGAAAAGCTGAGCTTTTTTTAACATTAACTGATCAGCCTCTTGTTTATTCGACAAAATATCAGAACGAATAAAACGATGGGTCTGTAACTCACCATTAATCTCTTGAGTAATTCGGCCAGCGACTCGGTATTGGCCGTTTTCCGCGATCGATTCTTGATAAATGAGCATACCTTTATATTCAACAGGCTGAATTGATTCTTGTTGCTTTTCCTCTCTTCCCCCAAACCAGCGAGCAAATAATCCCACAACTACTCCTTATGTTTCTTGTTGTTCTTAAGAATTGGCTCTTCATACCATTCTAACGGATTATCGTGATCAAACCGAGCTTGAGATAAAATAACGGGAATGTCTTTATCTCGCATAGTACGACGATCTTCAATGATCATGGGTTCCGCCGCTTGAATGGCAGCGAGAGCTTGTTGTTTTAAAATCACCAACCGCTCTTCAGGAAGGGCTGAAAGGAAGTCGACATCATGTCGGATATAAACCGGGCGCATTTGACTCAATGCAAGACAGGCCAGATCCGCTAATTGGTCATGATTGTATTTCTCACTATATTGACGCTGAATCAATACTTGTCCTACTAACGTTTCCATATAGTTATGTACATCAACATTTAACTGCATCCGTTTTCTCCTGAATCATGCGAACTTATCCTTAAGCCTATGTTTCGACCAATGATACTAAAATGAGCTATACCCCTCCTACTTAAAGCTGCAGCGGTGTTGGCTACCTGCAACTTCAAGTCGTTTGGGTATATCTGAGTAAAAATGTTAAAGCATCCGATTAACACCTGTTCAGTGTAGCAAAAAACTTGGCAATTATTGAAATCAACGTATTCTTATAACCAAAGGGACTTAAACCATTTGCGAAACTTTTCACCAATAAGGGACTACATTGATTCAAATGGCGCATGAATAATCTATGTCGACAGATTTTGCTTCTTCATCTTGGTTTCGTTTTGCCTTCCCTATCCTGTTACTTATTACAGTCTGGATCGGAATCGATAACCTCGTTATGGTCGTGCAAAGCAATATTGGCTTTGCGCAAAATTTACCTTACGTGCTTTTTGTCAGCGCTATTGCTATCGCTCATTTATTTAAGCAAAGTCGGATAGCCATGATCGCCAGTGTGTTGCTGGTAAGTTACCTGATTGTTCAATACCGACTGCAATCCCCCCTATCCGATGGTTCAACATTACTTGAATTGTCTCTCTTGGCAACGCTACTTCCCGTGGCTTGTCTCATTAGCTATGCTTTTTATAATCAAGGGCTCGCTACACGCAGTTTTGCCAAATTCATCGGGCTGTTACTGATGTTGTTACTGTGGGGGATGTTGAGTGTTACTCACTTTTATGATGGCTCTGTTATTGATTTACATGAAGGTCTACTTTACAGCGTTCCGCAAATTTCTCGATTACCCTTTATTCTAGTACTTTATCTTTTCGCTTTAGTCGGTGTCTGTGCGATTTTAGTATTAACCAGAAATCGTATGATCGATGCCACTATTTACAGCGCTTTATTGTTAACCAGCACTACCTTTATTTTTTTCCACGTTTCCTTTATATCCAGCATTCTTTTTTCACTCGCTGGTGTCTTATTGATCTTGTATTTGATCGCAGCAGGTCATGCATTGGCTTTCAATGACCGATTAACTCAACTGCCTGCCCGACATGCTTTGGATCTTGACCTGCAGCGTTTAGGGAAAAACTTCACGATTGCAATGGTTGATGTCGATCACTTTAAGGCATTCAATGATACCTATGGCCATGAAACTGGTGACGATGTGCTAAAACTTGTTGCCAGTCGCTTACGGCTCGTTCCCGGTAATGGACGAGCTTATCGTTATGGTGGTGAAGAATTTACTTTGCTTTTTAAAGGCAAAACGGCAGAACAAGCAAAACCACATTTAGAGTGGTTACGTCACGATATCGAACATTACGATTTAGTGATTCGAGATACAGACACTCGCCCCGCTAATCATCAAGAAGGTTCAAAAAAACGTAAACGTCATAAAGCGAAATCCGTTACTATTACTATTAGTATCGGCATTTGTGATAGTCACGTAGAGCCCACCCCAAAATCTGCATTAACCTTAGCCGATCAAGCTTTGTATAACGCTAAAAAAGCTGGGCGAAATTGCATAAAAGTCATTAAGTAAGTAACAATTGTTATCACCCATCGCAACTTATCAAATAAAAGTATGCTAATGTTTTCTTGTGATTAATTTTTTAACCGCACTGTATAGAGAATCGATGCATTGACCATTTTTTTTAACGTCATTAATAAATATCTTATTAAAATGCTATGCCTAATGACAGTAGCCTTTCCCGCTATCGCATGGGCTGACCGGGATTGGTCACAGCAAGCTGTACGGATGTGTGTCGATCCTGATTGGGAACCTTTAGAGAAAATCACCCCTGATGGTCAGTTTGTTGGCATTGCAGCAGATTTATTACGAGTGATTTTTCAGCGAGCCAAGTTGGAGTTCGTCGTAATACCAACAGTGGATTGGAACGAAAGCTTAGTCAAATCCCAAGCTGGGGAATGCGATATTCTGGCGTTACTCAATAAAACCGAACAACGCAGCCAATGGCTTAATTTCACTCGGCCGTATCTTGTTAATCCTAACGTCTTAATTACTCGACACGAGCATCACTATGTAGATAACTTAAACGATCTCGCCAGTACCGATAGTAGTATTGTTCTGCCTATCGGTACCTCTGTGTATGAATTTCTTAAACGTGACTATCCAAACATCAATTTAATCCCTGTTGATACAGAACGAGAGGCTTTCGATTTAGTGGATAGAGGGCTAGCCGATGCAACATTACGTTCATTATTAGTCGCAGCGTATACTATTAGAAACGAAGGCTGGTTTAATCTTAAAATCGCAGGTGAAATCGGTGACTATAAGAATTTGTTACGAATCGGTGTACTTCACCAGCACCCATTATTGCTAGAACAATTAGATCAGGCCATTGCCACATTGACTGTCGAAGATATCAATCAAGCCATTAATCGACACGTACCTATTTCTGTGAGTTATCGTTACGACTGGATAATGATCGTAAAAATCATCATGATTTCTATGATCATTATCTGTGCATTATTATTTGCCGGGTTACTACAGTACCGCTCTCATCGACGTTTATTAGCACTAAAATCTCAATTAGAAACCACGTTAGTGGAAAAAGATAACATTGAATTACGACTTCGAGAAAGTGAACGCTTTTATCGCTCATTGGTTGATACTGCCCATGAAGGGATTGGCGTTATTCAGAATCAACGTTTTGTATACGCTAATCACTATTTAGCGCAAATCGTTGGTCTCAATATTGAGCAACTTCTTAAGCTTTCTTCATTCCTCGACCTAGTGAGTCCAGAATACCAACCTGCTGTGTTAAAAGCCCATCATCAGCGTCTAAGTAAAGAAGCAACACCGCCGCAACGCTATCAAGCACAGCTAATTCATGCTAATGGACATATCATTGATATTGAAGTCAGTGGCGTTATGGTTGACTGGTATGGTGAACCCGCTTCTTTAAACTTTATCAGTGACATTACGGATAGAAAACAAGCGGAACGTGAAATTACCCATCTCGCTAATCATGATACGTTAACTGGGCTGGCAAATCGCAGGCTACTTATGGAAAGAATGGAACAGTTAATTTTACAAGCTAAACGTAATCCTATTCAGTTTGCCGTTATCTTTATTGATTTGGACAAATTTAAACCTGTCAATGACTACTGGGGACATCAAGTGGGCGATGAACTTTTGCAGGCGATCTCACAACGTCTGACTGAGAGTATTAGAGCATCGGATACTTTAGCTCGTATCGGGGGTGATGAATTTGTCATTTTATTGCCTCATTTACCAAGCGAACATATCAATGATGTGGTACGAAAAATCGAACATGCCTTTCAAAAACCTTTTGTTTTAAAAGAAAAAACATTATCGATTCATGCTAGCCTCGGAGTAGCTAACTTCCCTAATGATGGAGATACCGCGTCAGAATTGCTTAATAGAGCTGACCGAGAAATGTATCGCAATAAGCAAGTGAACGTATAGCAACGTTGAACTAACGATACTGCTAGTAACTTTACACACAATGAAAATGCTCAACTTTATATACCGCCTATTGTAGGAACTTCTTTATCAATTGCCATTGTGCCGTATAATCGCGACCAAACTACACCACACCAATCTATCAGTGAGCTGCAAATGTCCAAACTATTTTTCAAAGGTCGAATCGATGCTAGACAAAACCACGTTATGTCAGGCTACAACGTAAAGCGTGATATAAAAACAGGCACTGAGGAAGCTCCAATTAATATTGTCGTCTCAACCGAGGCTCGTAAAGCTGAGATAGAGACTTTACTTTCTGAGCACTCGATTGTGGCTCATATTGTCATAGACTCAAAGCAGCCAGAGAACACTATTGAACTTGATACGCTACTAAACAAACCTAAAACTATTACCTATGACAAAACACCAAACCGTAATGAATCGTGTATTTGCGGAAGCGGAAAAAAGTACAAAAAGTGCTGCGCTTAAAATATAGACCAGTTAGATTAAAAACCGTCTTCTGACGGTTTTCTTATAGGGCTGACAACGCTACTACCAACTTTCCGCATAACACCGTAACCACAAAAACCAACGCATAATGAAAATGCCACGCGTTGGAAGTCCCTCTTGAAGCGTTTGTTATAAGGTGGATAACTACTTAATTAGATTAAGTATTTCTTTAAACTCTGGCGCTCGACAATTTTTAACCAGTTCATAAAGACACATTTCTAAGCCTGTTATATCAACGCCAGCACCTGCTAGCTTTTTAATTGCTAGCTCCTTATTCGATTCATTACGCGAAGACACACAATCACCTACTAAATGTATGTTATAACCCAGATTTTTGAGGTGAATAGCCGTTTGATAAACACATATATGAGCTTCGATACCACATATTAACCAAGACGTTTTATTTGATTTTTGGATAACTTCGACGAAACGAGGTTCACCACAAGCATCAAAACTGAACTTGCTAATCGGTTGTTGATTACTCAATAACACACTGAGCTCTTCGATGGTTTGACCTAATTTAGCTGGATTTTGCTCAAGCAAAACTATTGGCAATCCTAGCAATTGAGCTCCTTTAATTAGTTTTATGCAGTTTGAAACAAGCTCATTACTGTCAGAGACCAATCGAGCCAACTTACCTTGGATATCAACGATAATCAGACCAGTGTTTTCCTTGTCAAGCATACAGACTCCTTTGCTAAACCACCTTATAACGCCGCGCTAAGGGGTGAGCAACGCAACGACCAACTAACCGCATTGCACTAAAAACCAATAAAATCAATGAATAACGAAAATTCCGCGCGTTGCGAATCCCTCTTTAACGCCTTGTTAGCACTTTAACTGCTTCCCACTTAACTACCAACATTTGCATACTTTTACCTGCTAATACAATCAAAATTGCACCTAATAAAACTGGCGTAATTAGAAAACCCCAACTTTGTCCCGATAGCATGATTAACAACGGATTTGCACCTGCAGGGGGATGTGTCGTTTTTGTCATTAACATTGCACTCACCGCTATTCCCGTTGCTAGCGCCAATGTAACTGGTGATACACCAATATACTGCGTAAAAAACACCCCAACAAAAGCTGTAATTAAGTGCCCAAAAATAACATTTTTAGGCTGAGCAAGAGGGCTACTTGGCACCCCAAACACAAGCACCGCTGTAGCACCAAAAGGAGCCATTAATAAGGCAACTTCATTCAATGTTGAATCTAGAAAAGAGAGTAACCCTATGGCTAAAAAAGCCCCGACACCCGCAAAAATCGACATGACCATACTATTCATAAATACACTCCAAAAAGTAGACCAATCTGTCTACATAAACAGGGTAGACAATTCGGTCTACACATGTCAATATCTATTTAAAGGAGAAATAAAATGAATCCAAAACGTCAATTACTGATAGATACAGCATTAGACCTTTTTTATAAAAATGGAATAAATTCGATTGGAATCAATGAAGTAATCAGTGTTTCTGGTGTAGCAAAACGCACTCTCTATTCTCATTTTGAAAGTAAAGAAGCCTTAATTATTGCATCTTTACAAAAACGACACGAAATATTTACCTCGTGGTTAGAACACAAGCTCTCAGGTTCTAATTCAAATCAGGATGTCATTCACCGTTTATTTTTATCGCTAGCAAGTTGGTTTGAGCACAAAGAGAATATGTTAGGTGATTTTAGAGGCTGCTTTTTCATTAATACTTCAGCAGAATTTAGCGACATGAACAGCGAAATATTTCAATTCTGTCACTTCCACAAAGAACAAGTACGGGAAATTATTAGTCGCCATCTTATAAGTACCGATAGCACATTGCTTGATGCTATCTGTATTATGAAGGAGGGAGCAATAGTTACCGCACATCTCGGTGGAAATGGAAATTTGGTGACATCAAAATGTATTCAAATACTGGAATCGTTTGAGTGCTAACGCCCAATTAAGTAGCCCGAAACGCTACTACCAACTGCCCGCACAACACCGTAATCACTAAACTCAACGCAAAACAAAAATGCCACGCGTTGAGGGTCTGCTTGAATTGTTTGTTATATTTCAGTTCCATACAGCCACTGAAACACCAAACAACCTTTGAAAATAGTACATAACATCAAAAGCTTAACGTCAGTTGAGCCAGATTTCGATACAAAAAAAATTAATTTTGAAATCGAATCAAGCTTACCCATTGATTCTGATGATAAATATCAAAGAAATAAGCCATTAATGTAAACTAAATCAAAAGAGCTGCTAAATGCGATTAAACAATAATGTTCGTTAGACATTGATAAACTTGATCTAATCAACAGCTATGCTTCACAAGAAATCATCAACCAGAAAAACACTCACATTACCACTTAACTTTTAAATTTGTAGTACGTTGAATTTAAGAGAAATATAACGCCCGCTTAAGGGGCTGACAACGCTACTACCAAGTTTCCGCATAACACCGTAACCACAAAAACCAACGCATAATGAAAATGCCACGCGTTGGAAGTCCCTCTTGAAGCGTTTGTTAAATTGCATTACACCGTAACTTAGCTTGAGCGAGCACTGTGATTAAATTTTCTGACATTCGCTCAACTTCAAAATAACCACCTGAACTGGAAAGTTGATGAACATTCAATGAATCCAAACCAAGCTTATTGAACCAATATTGTGCAAGAGAACACTGAGCTGAACCTGTCGCTAAGTCTTCTGATATACCAATCTTGGGGGCGAAGTATCTTAAAACATAACCACTTTTACCATAAGATGCCGTTACGATTAAAGCATGATATTCACTTAACTGCTTAAGGCGCTCATAGTCTGGTTGGAAATTAATTACCGCTTCAATAGAAGGAAAAACAAGGACTAGGTCTCGTGTAGAATAAACATCTATAACATCAACAGCTAAATCAGATATCTCTGTTGGCACAGTACAAGTCTGACCAAGCCAACTCGGCAATACAAGTGCATATTGGTCATTTCTTTTTGAAATTACCACTTCACCGTGTTTACTATGAAAAACAACTTTATTAAATGGGTATTTAGAAATAAGGGCTGCACCTCAGGGCGTCCGCATGAATGGTTAGAATTTAGCCGCCAACTTAAATCCAGCTAACAAGACTTGCTCCAAGAAGCCGGGGTTCATCATGCAACGCTTCTGCTTCATTGGCACACTAATTTTGGTTGGCTCAGCTCTTAGCATGTTAAGCGCCATGTGTCTTAACCCTGCCAAGTTTTCAGCTGCGTTTTCTCGGTAAATCTGACAAGCATCTTCCCGCATGCTCACATCTAAAATCCAATGCATTGACTCAATGCCCCAGTGGGCTCGAATAGCATTTCCAGCTTGCTCCGGAGTCAGGTCAGCTGAACTGATGTAGTAGCGGTACTCCAACACTGGTGCTTTGCCTTTTGCGGCTCGGTAATTTTCAACCATGACTATACTGCTTAGTCGGCTCCACGTAGAGAAGTCACCCTCCAACTCGCAGGCCTTGAGTACATGGCAAGTTCGTGCTTCAACACGGCCTTTCTGTTTCTCGATGTGATAGGTGTTTTTTTCAATCGGAGCACGACGGTGTGGGGCGAAGGCGGCCTGTACGGCTGCCGACAACTTGCCTTGGTTCCCCTTTACTGCCAACAAGTAATCACCGCCTTTGTTGGTAATTACCTTGGCAATTTTGGTCTGGCAGGCCATCGCATCAATCGTCACGACGGCTCCGCGCAAGTCGAGCATCTTAATCAATTCCGGAATTGCGGTGATTTCATTGCTCTTATTATCAGTTTTGAGTTGGCCCAATACCAGTTGGTTGGCACTCGCGTAGGCGCTCACCATATGGATGGTGCTTTGTCTGTCATCTCTATCGTAGGAGCCGCGTAAAGTCTTGCCATCAATGGCAACCACCTCACCACACGTCAAGGTATGTACCGCATTCATCCAGCCCAGGAAACAGTCGCGAAACTCGGCAGGGTCAATACCTGCGATCAGACGAGCAAAGGTATCGTCAACAGGCACGCCGTTTTCAAACAGACCCTGTTTAAGAAACCACTCATGGTGACCAAGAACATATTCACGAATGTCGGTCCAGCCTTGACCACCGGCTATCACGGCGCAGATTGAACCAAACAAAATATCAAACAGAGGGTAGTCAACTTTTGCGCTTTGCCGTTCGTCACGGATGATGCTGAAGTGCTCTTTGATGGTATTAATATTCATGGCAACACCTTAAAAAAGGAGCATAAGATCACAGCCCGCACGTCAGGTCAAACTTAACCTCGCATTGCGCAAAAAACGTTCATGATCTTGCCCTGGGCTGCACCTGCTCCCAAACTTCCGTGTCCACAAAGATTAATTTCGCCATCAAGTGAAAACCAACGAATATGAAATTGTCCATCGATTTTTGTAATAAAGGAAGTAACTGGTTGTCCAATTTCACGAGTGATTTGATGCAACTCGGAATCAGGAAGCCAACTAGTTAACCCTACAACGCCACAAGGATTGCCGGATGCTGATTCACCGATAAACACATCATAAATATCTACTTTGATAATCTAATACCTCGATTGCAATTTAACGCCCAATTAAGTAGCCCGAAACGCTACTACCAACTTACCGCATAACACCGTAATCACCGAAACCAACGCATAGTAAAAATGCCACGCGTTGGCTGTCCCTCTTGAAGCGTTTGTTATGCTTTATTACCTATTGATTACATTGAACTTTTACAATGTTCATTGGTTAAAGCCACTTTAACTCAAAATGATAAACTTGCCTACTTTCAGCAATCATTGGTGCCGATAAGATCCCAAATAAGTTGAAGCGAAATAGCCTGCGGAATCAATAAACCAGCAACGCCAAAGGAAGAGACCGTTCAGCAACAATCGAACCTTTTGCGCACACAATTTATCAGAGCAGAGCC